>JANMWU010000747.1:0-2094 GCA_031380785.1 Gemmatimonadaceae bacterium | reverse complement strand
CTGGGACTGATGGCGTGCACGCGCGCCGCGTCGGCTCCGGCGAAACCGCCGGTGGACGCCACTGAATACGCCGCCGACACGAAAGCGTGGCGCGTGAAGCGGCTCGACGCCATCGCGGGACCGGATGGATGGAGCACGCTGGCCGGTCTGTTCTGGCTCGACAGCACGCGCTACTTGATCGGTAGCGCGCCATCGAGCAGTATCGTGCTGCCGGCCGACCATACCCCGCGGGTATTCGGCACGCTCGCGCGTAGCGATTCCGGATTCACCTTCCATGCGGCGAAAGGCGTTCAGGTGATGGTGGACAGCGCACGCATCGACAGCGTGCGCATCGCCAGCGACAAAAGCACGACGCCGACGGTGCTTCGCGCGGGCAGCGTGACGTACCGCGTGATTGAGCGCGTAGGCCGCTTCGCGTTGCGCGTGAAGGATTCGTCATACGTGCTGCGCCGCGATTTCAAAGGACTCGAATACTTTGCGCTCGACACCTCGTTCCGCGTTCTGGCGCATCTGGTGCCGCACGCCACTCCGCGCACGCTGCGCATCCTGAATGTGATCGGCCAGACGGACGAGTATCGCTCGCCGGGCATGTTCGAGTTCACTATCGCCGGCAAGCCGTATCACATCACAGCCTCTTTCGAGGGCACGGACACGACGAAGTATTTCGTGATCTTCCGCGACAACACCAGCCGCGAATCTACCTACCCCGCTGGACGCTTCATGTACGCCACACCGGTCGACAGCGCGGGCAACACGATTCTCGACTTCAATCGCGCCTACAATCCGCCGTGCGCGTTCACAGCCTTCGCCACCTGTCCGCTGCCGCCGGCGGAAAACGTGATGAAAGTCGCAATCACCGCCGGCGAAAAACGCTACGCGGGTCCGCACGGTTCGACACTGGACGAAATCGCGCAGCGGGCGATTGCGGAGCCTGTCAAGCCGTAGTCGGACTGCATCTCAGCATTTGCGGCTCTGCCCGTCGCGCAACTGCGGTACACTGCAGGAGCAACACGGAAAACTCACAACTGCGCCGTTGCGGTGAGCGCCGGAACGTGATCGGGCCCAAGCGCTTCCAGCAAGACCGTCGTGCCGTCGGTTCGGCCGATGAGATGGAACGGCGAAAGGTCGAAAATCGGCGCCAGCCCCCGGAATTCGAACGACGTCATCGCGCGCGACGAATTCCGGCTTACGAGATCCGCCAGCAACGTTGCCGTCAGCGGACCGTGCACCACCAGCCCTGGATAACCTTCTTCGTTCAGCGCATACGGCAGGTCGTAGTGAATGCGGTGCGCATTGAATGTCAGCGCGGAAAATCTGAACAGCAGGCGCGCGTCGGGCGTGACCGTGCGAATCCAGCTTCCCTCCGAAACAGGCGGAAGGCCAAGAATCTCCGGCACCGGAAAGGGCGCACCGGGCTCACGGTACACGATGTCCTGTTCCTCATCGATGCAGAGCGCACCACGCTGCGTCACGCGGTAGCCCACGGTCACGAATGCAAGCGAACCGCTGCGGCCTGATTTCATCACCACATTGCGGATCTGGCCCTCGCGTGTTGCGGGTACGCCGAGTGTGAGCGGTGCGTGAAAGCGAATCCGGGCGCCGGCGAACATGCGGCGCGGGTAGGGGATCGGCGGCAGGAATCCACCACGCTGCGGATGCCCATCAATGTCGAGCTGCGATTGTGGCACGCGCGGCAGGAAGTAGAACCAGTGCCAGAGTGGCGGCAACGGGCTGCCCGATTCGATGGTCGTCACATCCTGATCTAACATCGCCGCCGCGCCGTGCGCCTGCTCGACACTCATCCCATCGTGCACCGTCTCGGTTCGGCCAATCCATGCGCTGAAATCCGGCGCCAACTCGGACATTCGTTGAGTAACCGTCTGGGGTGATCGCCGTCGCCGCCTGCCCGTGTTGCGTGGCGTCGCTCAGAGGCCGGAATCCGAGTTAAGATATTTACCATGATGTCCCGTGAATCGATCATCGTGCCGTCGGCCGTCCCGGCCCTGTCGGAAACACCCGGCAGCATTCGCAGCCTTGGTCCGAAGCTGGGCGAAC
This sequence comes from Gemmatimonadaceae bacterium, assembly GCA_031380785.1. Taxonomy (GTDB): domain Bacteria; phylum Gemmatimonadota; class Gemmatimonadetes; order Gemmatimonadales; family Gemmatimonadaceae; genus JACMLX01. Next base: position 39 of record JANMWU010000747.1, on the reverse strand, counting down.
ACACCGAAGGAGTGCTCGCCGCAGCGCTGGGCATGTCGC
>JANMWU010000718.1:0-5650 GCA_031380785.1 Gemmatimonadaceae bacterium | reverse complement strand
GAGGCCGCGCATCGCATGCGTGACGCGGGCCGGGCGCTCACCGACGCGATCGAACCAACGAGACGTACGACCTGATCGTGGTTGGCGCCGGCATCAGCGGTCTCGCTGCCGCGCACTACTTCCGGGAGAAGGCAGGCCCCGACGCACGCGTGCTTGTGCTCGACAATCATGACGACTTCGGCGGCCACGCCAAGCGCAACGAGTTCACACATAATGGGCGCACGTGGATTGGATATGGCGGCACCCAGTCGATCGACAGTCCACGGCCCTACTCGCCCAATGCCAGAGCGTTGATCACCGATCTCGGCATCGACGTCTCGCGCTACGAAACCGTTCTCGACAAAGGTCTCTATCCATCGCTCGGGCTTGGACCGGGCCTGTTTTTTGATCGCGAGACCTTTGGTGAAGATCGACTCGTTGCCGGATCATCGCGCGCACCGTCGCCGGAATTTCTCGCGCGGACGCCACTGCCCGACGATATTCAGGCGCAGATTATTCAGCTGAATACGGAATTGCGCGAGCTGATGCCCGGCCTCGACTCGGCAGCGAAGAAGGCGCAGCTGGCGCGCATGAGTTACACCGACTTCGTGACCAGTGTGTGGGGACTCGATCCGCGCGTGCTCGGCATCTATCAGACGCGAACCCATGGGCTGTTTGGATTCGGCGTCGACGCCGTGCCCGCGCAGGATGCGTTCGCGCTTGGCTTACCGGGATTTCAGGGCATGGCGCTCGATGATGCGCCGGGCGTCGGGCAGAATTATGACTCGATGCACAGCGGCGAAGCGAAGGACTACTACTTTCACTTTCCTGATGGAAATGCGTCGATCGCGCGATTGCTGGTACGGCGCCTGATTCCCGGGGCCGTGCCTGGCAGCACTGCCGATGATATCGTGACATCGCGCGTCAATTACGCGAAGCTTGACGAGAAATCATCGCGCGCGCGTATCCGGCTCGGCGCCACGGCCGTGCGCGTTACGCACGATGGGCCAGTTGATTCTTCAGCGGCAGTGATTGTCCACTATGTGAGTGACGGCAAGTTGTATCGCACACGAGCGCGCAACACGGTGCTCGCGTGCTGGCATCACGTCATTCCGTATCTCTGTCCCGAAATGCCCGCGCCGCAGCTGGCCGCGCTGCACTACGCGAAGAAGGTGCCACTCGTCTACACGAATGTGTTCGTGCGACAGTGGACGGCGCTGCAGGCATTGCAGGTGAGCAGCGTCTCGAGCCCGGGGATGTGGCACGCATCGACCAACCTCGACTTCCCCGTCAGTGTCGGCGACTACGCGCACACAAAGTCACCAACTGAGCCGGTTGTGTTGCACATGAGCAGAGCCGCCTGCAAACCCGGATTGTCGGGGCCTGATCAGCACAGAGTCAGTCGCGCCGAGCTGCTGCAGACGTCGTTCGAGACGATCGAGCGTGGCATTCGCGATCAGCTCGCGCGAACATTCGGCAGCGGAGGCTTTGATCCCGCTTCGGACATACTCGGCATCACAGTGAATCGCTGGCCGCACGGGTACGCGTATCAGTACAGCTCACTGGCGGACCCGTTCTGGATGGATGGCGGCGAGCAGCCGTGTGTCGTCGCGCGGCAGCCGTTCGGGCGGATTGCGATCGCGAATGCGGACGCGGCGGCGTATTCGTATACGGATGCGGCGATTGATCAGGCGCGGCGGGCAGTGGGTGAGGGGACGAAATAAGTAGGGCTGTTCAGCGCGTCGTCGTGATCATGGCCAGTATGGAAACAGCAACAGGACGAGCGTCGGCAGTAAAGTTCGTGAACGCAGCGCAGGTCTTCCCAGTTCCGGCGCCATCGCAGGAGTCCTGCGGCTATGGAGTGGACGCACTCGCTGTATTCAGCGTCCGCAACGACGTCCGGAACTCCTCGCTCTGCCCATCCAGCGCAATCGCCTTCCGATACGCCTCGCGCGCCGGCTCCACCTTCCCCAGCTTCTCAAGCACCTGGCCCAACCGCCACCACGCGAGATCGACTGTCGGCTGTGTGAGCAGGATCGGCCCGCGGATATAATCGCGAAGTGCAACTTCCGACTCCGCCAGCCCCACACCATGTACGGCCGCCAGCTCACCAAGATGAAAAAGTGTGGTTCGATCGTTCGGCATCAGCACCGCATATCGGCGCAATGCCTGAAGCGCGACATCGGCCTTGCCGAGCCGGTACGCCAGGTCGCCCAGCGCAAACCACGCGGGCGCAGAGTCGGGCGCCGTCGTGACAAGACCGCGAAAGGCAGCTTCGGCTGCCGCGTTGCGTCCGCTCATGCGCTCGAAGTAGCCCCGCATCAGCATTCCACGATACGGTGCCTGCCGCTCCAGCCGACGCAGCAGCTGTTCCGCCTGGGATGTGCTGCCGCCCGCCAGCGGCGACAGGAGCCGTGTAATCCACGCCAGCGATTCCAGCGCGTCCACGCGCGTCGAATCGCGCTCCAGCACTTTTGTGAACGCACTCTGCGCGCGTCGCGCTGAGAGAATTCGTGTCATGATGCCCCGTCGCCATCCTCGCTGCATGTGCGCGGCTCCGATCAGCGCCAGCTGCTCGGCCGAGCTGTCGCGAACGGTCGCCAGCACCGCCAACGCGGAATCCGGCTGCCCGCGTGCCAGCAATGCGCGAGCGTCAGCAGCGGGCGCGCCATCCTGCCGCACCATGACTGCGATACTTGCCGCGAGCAGCACGCCGAGTCGCGATGTGGTGGATCGCTGCGTGATTGAGGTGGTGCGCCGCGCCGGGTAGTTCCGTTCGACTGCGGCGCACGATGCACTGATCTTCGCTGCGAGCTCGCGCGACGCGGCCGCATCGGTCGACGCCGACAGCTTACGCACGTCAGCCCACAGCGCCTCGAGTTGTGTTGCGCTCTCGTCCCGTCGCGTGCTGATCAGCTGCAGGCGCTCGCGCGAACGGGCCAGCGCCTCACGCTGATTGACCAGCAGCGCTACCGCCTCGGGATCACCGGCCTCCGACTCGTGCAGCACAATCTCGGCATCGAGACGCTCCAGCTGCTCGCGCGGTGCCGTCTTCTCCAGCAGCATACGCTCGCGCTCGTGTGCACTGATCGTGTCGAGCAGGCGTCGGGCGGCGGTTGCCGCGTTACTTCCCGTATCACTCGCCGATGGCGGCAGCGTGCCCATCGCAGCCAGAATCTGCGACACGAATTCCTGCGGCGTGGCAGGCCGCCGCTCAGCGTTGTTCTGTCGATACACGCGCTGAATCCGCGGATCGCGCCAGAACGCAGCATCGGTGGGTTTGTACGAGAGCCGGCGCCGGTCGGCGTAGCCCAGATCGTACCCCTTCACCGCGCGCGCGACCAGCAGCACGGACAGCGCCGTCGAAGCAATGAGCAACAACAGAAATGCGCACAACGCGGCCAGTCCCGGCAGTCCATCGAGTGACGCCAGCCAGCGAACCGAGTAGAACGCATGTGCACCTGGTACCATGTCGCGGATGAGACGTCGCCGGTCATCGATGGCCCACGCCATCAGCGGACCTTCCACCAGCATCAGCCCCACAATCGCCGCGGTCATCCACCGGGCCGACTTGATTGACCGTGGCAGCTGATCGTAGACATCGCCGCTGCGCCGCCATCGGCGCGGCCACCAGAGAAACCACCAGCGCGGCGGCAGTGTGAGCACGCGACGAATCGTGCTCCACTCGTATCCGCGCTGGCGCGCCTCGCGGACCTGCAGTCCGTAGAACGGAAAAAGCAGTGGTGGCGTCAGCCAGAGCCACGCCGGCAGGCCAAGGAGCGCTCCGCCCTTGAGCGCGGCGCAGATGGTGAACATGGCGCTCAGCACGGTGACCACGAGAAATTTGGCAACGAGCTGTTGCAGCTCGGCCAACTCGTATGTCAGCGTGTCGTCGTTTGATGCCACGCCACCCAGCGCCGTGCGCAGACTTCGGCCATCCGCGTACCGCTTCGCCGGTTCCTTCTCAAGGCAGCGCATTACCGCTTCGGCCAGATCCGCTGGTACCGATGGTGCCACCGTCGCCAGCGGTTTCGGCGTGGCCGACACGTGCTGCATCAACAGCTCGCGGAAGCTGCGACCATCGAAGGGCAGCGTGCCGCTCAACATCTGATAGCCCACGACACCAACCGAATACAGGTCACTGCGTCCGTCGATCTGCGGCTCCGCTGTCGCCTGCTCGGGTGACATGTAGTGCGGCGTGCCCATCACCGAACCGACCTGCGTGAGACTGGTGCCCGCCTGCAGCGTATCGGCGCGCGCAATGCCGAAGTCGGTCAGCATCGCACGACCACTGGTATCGTCGATCAGGATGTTATCCGGCTTGATGTCCCGATGCACGATGCCTTGCCGATGCGCATGATCGAGCGCCTCAACAATCTGCGCCAGCATGCCGCGCGTCGTTTCAACGTCGAGAATCGTCTCGCGCTCGATGCGGGAGGCGAGCGACTCACCGCGGACGTACCCCATCACAAACCACACCAGTCCGCGACGTTCACCGAAGGCGTACAGCGGCACGATGCCGACGTGCTGCAGACTGGCGACCGTCTTGGCTTCGCGGCGGAATCGCTCCAGCACGCCGGCATCGGTCGCTGACCCGGGTGGCAACACTTTGATCGCCACCAATCGCTCGAGGGCACGATCGCGCGCGAGGTATACGGCGCCCATGCCGCCGCGACCGATCAGTCGGACAATGTCGTACTCCTCACCGACGGCCGAGACGAGCGCATCGCGCAACGGATCGCCCAGCGCTTCCTCGGTGGGTGCGGCAGGAGCGGCGCTTTCATCCATGCGTTCGTGGGATAGAAATTTCCAGTCCGAGGCCGAGGCGTATGCAACGCAAGCTCACGCGGCGCGGCCAGGCCTGCCGTGCGAACGCGTGGCATGGAAGCCGTAGCGGTGCTCTGTGCATAACAAATATTACTGTGTGAGGTCCGCGCGCTCACTTTCTTTGCGAGCGGGCGCACATGCTTCTGAAACTCTGGAGACGCCATATGCGGCAACGGCGGTTTGTAACGGTGGTGATGCTGCTCCTGCCGGGGTGCGGTACCCGAGCCGCCCCCGCCACCAACGCTGACGCCGCGCTACGATCGGCGCTGCTCAGTCGACGCGCGCGCGACCAGGCGGTGCGTGATACCTTCACCGTTCAGCTGCGCGAGACGGGCACACGCACGCTGGCGTTGGTGCGATCGATGAACGCGGTGGATTCCGCCAACCTCGCGTGGCTCAGGCAAACAGTCGGATCGGTGGGATTTCCCAGCCGCGCGCGGGTCGGCATCGGCGGCGTCCGGGTTATGGTGCTGGACACAGGCGTTGGCATTTCGGCGGACGATCTGCCCTTCGTGTTCGATCGATTCTGGCAGAGCCGGCGCACCGATCGCTCCGGTGCGGGGCTCGGCCTCGCGATTGCGCATGGTATTGTGCGCGCGCACGGCGGAACACTGACGCTCGAAAGTGAGGTCGGGCGCGGGACGACTGCTCTGCTGACACTACCGGCAGCAGGGGAGCCTCCAGCCGTCGGCTCCAGTACGCGGGGCGCGTCTGAATGAAGGAAACGCAAAGGGCAGGGGAATGACTATCCGGCGAACATCGGAAAACCGTGCGTTCGCGCGCCGACCCAGGTGATGACCGCGACTCCTGAATTCACGTTCGCAGGCAACCTCGCCGTGGCCGG
>JANMWU010000706.1:0-2909 GCA_031380785.1 Gemmatimonadaceae bacterium | reverse complement strand
CGATGCTCGAGACGAGCATGGATGAAGCGGCGGCGCTGCAGAACTTGGCTGCGGCGCGCGCGTGAGTGACGCACGGGCCGGTCAACGCAAGTTCGGATTCTGGCTCGCCACGTCGCTCGTCGTCGGGAACATCATCGGGTCGGCGATCTTCATGCTGCCGGCAGGGCTGGCGCCGTTCGGCTGGAACGCGGTGTCGGCGTGGGGCCTGACGTTTGTCGGCGCGCTGTCGCTGGCGTGGGTCTTCGCACAGCTGGCGCGTCACCTGCCGAATGCCGGCGGCAGCTACGGCTTCATGCGATTGGGTGTTGGTGAACGCGCGGCGTTTCTCGGTGCGTGGGGTTACCTCGTGTCGGTATGGGCCGCCGATGCAGGCATCACGATCGCGGGTGTGAGTTATCTCACGAGACTGGTGCCGCAGATCGACGCGATTCCAGGCGGATCGCTGATTGCGGCGATGGCTGCAATCTGGCTGCTCACGGGGGTGAACACGCGCGGATTGCAGGCAGCGGGCAGTGTGCAGCTCGTCACGTCGGTGATCAAGCTATTGCCATTCGTCGCGGTGATCGGGCTGGCGTTTTGGCACCTGTTCGCGACGAAGGGCGCCGTGCTGCCGCCGGTGCACGCTGACTCGTTCACGATCGCCGGTGCCACCGGCGCGGTCGGACTCACGCTCTACGCCATGCTCGGCCTCGAAAGTGCAACCGTTCCGGTCGATGCGGTTGTGAATCCTGCGCGCATTGTGCCGCTCGCTACGATGGTGGGCACGGCGCTCAGTGCAGTCGTCAGTATCATCGCGACGTGTGCGGTGGTGTTGATGCTGCCGGCGGCGAGCGTGGCCGCATCGAAGGCGCCGATTTCCGATTTCATTGCGATGTCCTGGGGCGACGTGGCTGGTGCCTTTGTGGCGGTGTGTGCGGTGGTGAGTTGTTTCGGGTGTCTCAACGGATTCCTGCTCATCAGCGGCGAACTGCCGGTGGCGATGGCGGATGCCGGCACGTTACCGCGCTGGTTCGCTGCCCGGAACACGCTTGGCGCACCGGCGCGATCGATCATCGTGGGATCAATCGTGACATCGCTGCTCACCGCGATGGCGTACACGCGGAACGGTGTCGCGGCGTACAACTTTGCGATTCTTATTTCGACTGCGACGAATCTGCTGATCTATGTGTTGTGCACAATTGCAGCGCTGCGGTTCATGCGTGACGGACGAGTGCCACGCACTGTCGGACTTCTGGCGTGTGCGGTAATTGCTGTTGCGTTTTCGGCGTGGGCCATCGTTGGTACCGGAAGGGAGTCAGTGCTGTGGGGCGGTGCGCTGACGCTGATCGGACTTCCGGTGTATGTGCTGGCGCGGAAAGCCGCCGTTCGTGATGCCGCGCGCGCCGGAGTTTCGGTCGCGCGTTGAGGATCTCTGTCGCCAACGCATGAATGCGACAACGGCGTGCGTGAAAATGGTACGCTGTATTTGCGGGTCCGGTTGCATGTTCTCGCATGCACACCTGCCCATCTTGCCGCAAGGACGGTAGCATATGGTTATGGCCACGCCTTCAGACGCCTGGACCGCTGACCTGCTCGACGATATCCCGGACGACGGGCAGCGGTGGGAAATCATCGACGGGCGGCTGCTCGTGACGCCGGCGCCGGATGTCCCGCATCAGCTCGTCGTCGGCGAGCTGGCCCAGCGGCTTTGGATGTACATCAACAAGCTCGCTCCCGCGCGTGTGATCGCGTCACCAAGCGATATCCGGCGCGGGCCCAAAACGCGAATGCAGCCGGACGTGTTCGTCGTGATGATGCGCGACGGCAAGCTGCCGACGTACCCCTTCGACATGTCCACTCTTCTGCTGACGATCGAAGTTGTGTCGCCCAGCAGCGAGGTCACAGACCGGCGCGACCGGCGCATTGCGTACCTGAACGGCGGCGTGCCCGAATACTGGATCGTGGACGCTGACGCGCGCCACATCGAGCGCTGGCGCACGGGCGACGAGGCACCGGAGATCGTCACGGACGTCATTTCCTTCCAAGCGCCCGGTATCGATCACGCACTCGACATCTCTCTCCCTGAGTTCTTTGCCGACGCATCATACGGTCTTTAGTGTGATGCCCCACAAGTTCGCCGAAGAAGTGCCGGGTCTTTTGCCGTCTGGCCGCGTTGAAAATCCTCGCGATACCTACGGGTATCGCTCCGGTTTTCGCCTCGCCACACGCCAAAATCCCTCGGCCCTTCTCTACGGCGAACTTGTGGGACACCACACTAGTTGGCGGTCGCTGCATGTCGCGTGATCCCCGCTACGACATCCTGTTCGAACCGGTGAAGATCGGCCCCGTCACCGCGCGCAACCGATTCTTTCAGGTCCCGCACTGCAACGGCATGGGCCACCAGATGCCCGCCGCGCATGCTGCGATGCGCGAAGCGAAGGCGGAAGGCGGATGGGCGGTGGTGTCGACCGAGGAGTGTGAGATTCACCCGAGCGGCGATGTCACGCCGTATGTGGAAGCGCGCCTGTGGGACGATGCCGATATTCCCGCGCTGGCGCTGATGTGCGATCGGGTTCACGCGCACGGTTCTCTGGCGGCGGTGGAGCTCACGCATAACGGTCCCACGTCGTCCAATCTGTACTCGCGCGAAGTGGCGCTCGCCCCGTCGCACCAGCCGCTCAAGTACGGCTATCCGCATCAGGCGCGCGCGATGACAAAGCATGACATTCGCGAGTATCGTCGGTGGCATCGTGAAGCCGCAATTCGCGGGCGGACCGCCGGCTTTGACCTGGTGTACGTCTATGCCGGTCACGATCTCAGTCTCGCGATGCATTTCCTGCAGCGTCGTCGCAATCAGCGCACTGACGAATATGGCGGCTCGCTGGAAAATCGCGTGCGACTGTTCCGCGAAATCATCGAAGATACGAAAG
>JANMWU010000424.1:0-3658 GCA_031380785.1 Gemmatimonadaceae bacterium | reverse complement strand
GGTGGAGGAACCACATCCTCCCAGCGGAAAAACTCCTTGCGATTGCCCTTGAAGGCGACCTCGATCAGGTCCGACATCGTCGTTTAGTGTGAAGTCCCACAAATCCGCGCCAGAAGTCGCGCGCCTTTTGCCGACTGGCGGCGTTCATCAGACGCCTGCCGGCGTTGATGGGTATTCGGGAAATCCTCGCGATACCGATGGGTATCGCTCCGGTTTCCGTCTTGCCAGCCGCCAAAATTCATCGCGCCTTCTTTTGTCGCGTATCTGTGGGACTGCACACTAGCCGATGAACTGGCCCATGCGCAGGAACTTCTCGCGGCGACGGCGCACGAGCTTCTCCGGACGCAGGCCGCGTAGATCGTCGAGCAATCGGACAAGTGTGGTCTTGAGCGTGGCGGCGGCCACTTCGTGATTGGTATGCGCACCGCCTTCAGGCTCGGGCACGATCTCGTCGATGACTTTGAGTTCGATCAGATCCGGTGCCGTGAGACGAAGTGCTTTCGCCGCACGCTCCTTGCTCTCCACCGACTTGTTGTCCTTCCACAGAATCGCGGCGCACCCTTCCACTGAAATCACCGAGTACACCGCGTTCTCGAGCATCAGCACTCGATCCGCAACTCCAAGCGCCAGCGCCCCACCCGATCCACCTTCACCAATGACGGTGGCGATGATCGGAACGGCGAGCTGGCTCATCTCGAATATGTTTCGCGCAATGGCTTCACTCTGCCCGCGCTCCTCGGCACCGAGTCCGGGCCATGCGCCTGGCGTATCGATAAACGTGAGCACCGGCACGTGGAATTTCTCCGCGAGTTTCATCAGTCGCAGCGCCTTGCGATACCCCTCGGGATGCGGCATGGCGAAGTTGCGCTTCAGATTGTCCTTGGTGTCGCGGCCACGCTGATGACCGATGATCATCACCGTTTCACCTTCCAGTCGCGCCCAGCCGCCGACAATCGCGGCGTCCTCGCGGAACGCGCGGTCACCGTGCAACTCGATGAAGTCGGTAAAGATGCGTTCGATGTAGTCGAGGGTGAACGGGCGCATCTTGAAGCGCGCCACTTCCACCCGCTGCAGCGGCGTGAGCTGCTTGTAGATCTCACGGCGGAGTTCCGTCAGCCGCTTTTCGAGCGGCTCGATTTCCAGCGCGACGCCAAACGACGCGTCGCCCGCCAGACGCTTCAGGTCGTCGATGCGCTGCTCGAGTTCTGCGATGGGTTTTTCGAACTCGAGAGCTGCAGCAGTTGCCATGTTCCTATCTCCTCAGCGCACTCAGTTGCCACGGACGAGTCGAACCCGTGCGTGTCCCAGCAGAGCGCGCAATTCGGTCAGGGCAGCCCCATCAGCCGCCATGGTCAGCGTGCGAGAACGAAAGCGAGACGAGCTGCCGCGCCCGTCGATCCAGATCACTTCCAGCGGTGCCGATCCCGGATGGCTTTCGGCCACCGCGCGAATGTCTCCCATCACGGCGGGAGACAACCCGACACTCGACTGCAATTCCAACGACACGATCACAGCCCCGTTCGTTCGACGTTCGGCGAGCGGGATCAATTCATTCACGGCGAAGGTCGGCTTCTCGTTGTCCTGATCACGCCGACCGTAGCCACCCTTGAGCAACATTGGAACGTCAGTCCGAATCCGGTCCGACAATACCGACCATGCCTCCGGGAATACTAGGACTTCGGCAGACCCTGAGAAGTCCTCGACGGTCATTCGGGCATATTCCTTTTGTGAGCCTTTACTAATCTGCCGCTTTACTGCCGTGATGACGACGCCAAGTGACATGCGGTCAGCGGTCCAGCCCTGAAGCTGAGCCACGGTGTGGGTGGCGAACAGTTCGCACTCGGTCCGGAAGGGCTCGAGTGGGTGTCCGGATATATAGAATCCCAGGATCGCCTTCTCCTGTGAGAGGCGCTCCGAGTCAGACCAGACGGGGGTATTGGGCAGAGTCGGACCGTGCCGAGCCTTTCCGTCGACGAGCTCTGCAGCAGGGCCGAGGTCGCCAAACAGTGACCCCTGACCCTTGCTCGCCTCTTCCTGTTTGAGGCCCGCCTCGCTGATGGCGGCGTCGAGGGCGGCGATCAGCTGTGCCCGGTGGCCGCCCAGCGCATCCAGTGCGCCGCTCTGGATCAGCGCCTCGAACACGCGCCGGTTGCAGAGGCGCAGGTCGACGCGCTCACAGAAGCTGAACAGCGAGTCGAAAGGTCCGGTCAGGCGGGCGGCGAGAATCGACTCGATGGCCGAACGGCCGACGTTGCGCACGGCGCCAAGCCCGAAGCGGATCCGCTTGTCGGCAATGACGGTGAATTTGAAGTTTGACTCGTTCACATCCGGCGGCAGAATCCCGATGCCCATTTCGCGGGCTTCGGCGATGTAGCGGATCACGCTTTCCGCATCGCCGATCTGCGACGACAACAGCGCCGCCATGAATTCCGCCGGATGGTGCGCCTTGAGATACGCCGTCTGATAGGCCACGATCGAATACGCCACGGAATGTGACTTATTGAAACCGTAGCGGCCAAAGGTCTCGATCTGGGCGGCAATCTCACTGATGATCTGCGGATCGTGCCCGCGCGCGACGGCCTTCGTCTCGAACTTGCCGAGCTCCTCGCGGATCAGCTCAGCGTCCTTCTTGCCCACCGCCTTGCGCAGCACGTCGGCTTCAGCGAGCGAGATTCCAGCCAGCACCTGCGCGATGCGCATCACCTGTTCCTGATAGGTGATGACGCCATACGTGCTTGAGAGAATCGTCTCGAGCTCAGGCAGCGCGTACGACACCGCTTCTTCGCCCTTCTTGCGGCGGATGTACACCTTGTGCATTCCGGCGTCGAGCGGGCCGGGACGGAGCAGCGCGTTGGACGCCACCAGGTCATCGAATCGGTCGCAGCGCATGCTGCGCAACACATCGGTGGCGAGCGCCGATTCAAACTGGAACACGCCGGCGGTGCGCCCCGCGCGCAGCATGCGATAGGTCGCCTCGTCGTCCAGCGCGAGGTTGTCCAGATCGATCTGCACGCCGGTACGGGCGAAGATGTTCTTCACCGCGTCGGTCACCACCGTCAGTGTGGTGAGTCCGAGAAAGTCCATCTTCAGCATGCCAGCCTTTTCGAGGCTGTTCATGTCGTATTGCGTCACCACGACCGATTCATCATCACCCGATCCGGCGCCCTTGGACGACTGGGTGCAGATCGGCACGTAGTCGTCGAGCGGGCCTGGCGCGATGACGACGCCGGCGGCGTGCACACCGGTGTGCCGGGAAAGTCCTTCGAGCGCGGTGGCGTAGTCCAGCAGCCGGTGATAGCGGTCGTCGTCCTCGTACCGGCTGCGGACCTCGGCGACCTTTTCGATCGCCTCCTTCACCGTGAAGGAGTTGTTGGGCGCGTTGGGAATGAGCTTCGCCAGACCGTCGGTTTCAGCGGGAGTGAAGCCAAGCACGCGTCCAACATCCTTGATCGCCGCGCGGCTTTTCATGGTGCCGAACGTCACAATCTGGCCGACGCTTTCCTTACCGTATTTCTGCCGCACATACTCGATCACTTCACCGCGACGTTCGAAGCAGAAGTCGACGTCGACGTCGGGCATCGAGACGCGTTCCGGATTGAGGAAGCGCTCGAACAGGAGATCGAATTTCAGCGGACAGACGTTGGTGATTTTCAGCGCG
>JANMWU010000680.1:0-5113 GCA_031380785.1 Gemmatimonadaceae bacterium | reverse complement strand
ACGTATTGGTATCCCGCGTCACGCATCCCAGTGGCCACGATCGCATCAGCGACACCGCGAATCAGCTTGTCGCTGACGTTGCAGCCGAATCGGTTCCAGCTGTTCCAGCCCATTGGGGGCGTGCGGGAGAGCGATGTCGAGCGCGGCGGCGTTGCCGGCGGCTGCGTATGCGCGATGGTTGCTGATATTACAAAGAGCAGGACAGAACTGAGGCGACGGAGGAGCCGAGACATGATTGGATGGCTGATGAAAGTGATGTCTGGTCGGAGCGACGCGCCGCGCGTGACGATGATTCTCTTTCGAGCGCTGCGACCTGACCCTTTGCTATGCCGTACGCAGAAGATATCGTGCCTGAACACACCAACACCGGCGCTTACGCCGTGGTGCTGCACCCACGTCTGCTGCAGACTCAATAGAGCTCAACACGGCGGCCGGCGATTGCGGCCGTTGCGCGCGCACGATGCCGAATCGCGATGCCGACTCCGAGAACGTTGATGCCGATCATGATGGCGTGGTGAACCCGCCACGGCGCGCCTAGCGATGAAGAGATCCGCGTCGTGGCGCCGCGTACCACGGCGACTGCCTTCGCGAATGCGTCGTCGTGAATGCCGGCTTCACGCGCGATCTCGCGTAATCGTCGGATTGACACGGCCGAGTCACGATGTGCATCCAGCGTCGCAGCGCGCGCCAGCACATCGCGCGCTCCGTGATCTGGCAGGAGTGTGGAATTGACGTCCGTGTCGTGAGCGTTCATGATTACGCCTCTCTCGGAGTGAAATCGCAAAGAACCGCCCAACAAACTTTTACGATGCAGCGGCTATTGCTTGCCGATTCTTGCGAGCAGAACATCCACAACCATCATCGCTGCCGCGACACTCATGAGAATGCGTCCCGCATCGACGGTCATGCCGTTGTTCGTGATCGCCGTCACAGGCGGGGAAACTGGGTTGAGCAGAACGGAACCTGTGTTGAGCGGTCGTGCCTGTCGCTGCGTTACTGCGGCGCAGTATTCAACTGGCCGATTGCGTGCTGAAGCGGTGCAATGCGCAGCTTGTCCGCGGCGCGCCGCACACCTGGCACCCAGCCAACGAGATCAGCGGAAACGGTGACGAGCACCCGTTTGTTGCGCGCGTCGAAGACCCCGATCTTGAGATACGGTGTGTGGAGCACGCCTCCCAGACGCGATGGGCCCGATTCGAAGTGCGCGGTGGCGAAGGTCGCTCCCCACGTCGTGACGCGCGAGATGCCGTACGTGTGATGCAGGAATCCATACCACTCGACCAACGCGGCCGACTGGAATGCGCTGTCCGACTTGAACAGAGGGCGGAGCCCGGCGCTCGGGTGCACGAAGACCGTGCGCCAGTGCGGAGGTTCGAGATCGGACGGCTGCCACCTGCCTCTGCGCGGTGCCCAGCAGCGCGACGTCGGACTCATGATCCAGTCGAGGATGGGAATGTGGCAGCTCGCCGCGAAGCGCTCGACGAAGGTCAGTGAGTACGTACTGCCGGTGAATTGCACCCATCGTCGCGCAATCGCTGCGTAGTTACCCGCCACTGCGTCGAGCGCACGTGACATGAGGAGCACCAGAAATTGATTGGCAGTCGACGCCACCGCACAGATCGCCGTCGAGGCCACGCGCCGCTCTGGCGCGAAGCTGAGATCAATGCTGTCGCCGATCGCGGCATCACCAGGCACCAGCAGATTAGGCCCTGGCTTAAGCACACCGGCCATGGTCAGCTCGCCGCTGCGGAACGTTGTGAAACCTGCCGCGGCGCCAAGCTGCACACGAGCCAAGTCCAGTCGCAGACGCAGGCGCTCGAGCAGAGCTCTGTCAAACGGTGCTGTGACCGTGACATCGGTCAGCCGCCGCGCCCGAAGAAGCAATGTATCAAACGCAGACACCGGCCCGAGCGCGGCAAGTGTTGAATCGTACGTAGCGTTAGGCCACTTCAGGTCTTGAAGCAGTGAATCCCGGTGCGCGTCGGTTTCGCTGAACGCCGGAACACCACTTCCGCACTTGCCGGCCAGATCGCTCGCGGATTGCGCACTGAGCCGACACGAAGCGAGGAGCAGCGCCAAGAGCGCCGCGCCCGTCTGCTGCACCGCGTGACTTCTCAGCACGCGGCTGACCACTTGAGCAGCATGTCCGCCGCGTCGAGCAATCTCTGGAACCAGCCTCCAGATGTCGTGACGCCTGTACCCGGAACGGGCATCGATCGGAAGAGTCCAACTTCACTCGACAGTTTCTGCAATGCCGCCGGATCACGCACGCACGACAATCGATTCAGCGTCGTCCACGTCACCGGCCATTGCAGCGTGGTGAGCTCGGCCGGCGTGAACAACGTCCCGCGCATGGCCCCTGCCAGGAATTCAGCAACGCCGGGTGCGAGCAAGTAGTTCGCAAACCCATGCACTTGGGCGATATCGGGCGACCATCCCGTGAGTGCCGCAACACCGGTCGTCGTCCGCTGCTGGAATCGTCCCAGCGATTTCGCCTGGATCCAGTTCGCTGCCGCGTCGCCGCTGGTCGGCGGACTCCAGGCGCGCCACGGCAACAGCCAGGGAATCGGATCCGCATCGTTCCGCACGTTGAGCATCACCTGCACGGCGGCACTCGTCGCGAGCGGAACCAGCGGCGCGCCATAGACGTCGTCCGAGTTCGGGAAAAGGAATGGCGACACATTCGCAAGCGTCACCCACAGATCCATGCCGCCCATCGCCAGCCAGTCTGGTGAACTCGCGAGCTGATGCAGCGCGTTCGTGGCCACGGCTGTTCCGAGCGAGTGCGAGATGAGGATACGGCGCACAGTGCCTTTTTTCAGGCCGCGGGCGAGCGCATCGATCGCAGTGATGGAATTCATGACCTGCGTCATGACCTGACGCTGCGTGACCACGTCGTCCATGGCCCACAACAGCACATCGAGGCAGTTCTGCCAGAGAAATGGGATGGTGGTCAGTCGCGTGACCTGTGCACCAGACAGTGTCTTGACGATCTGCGACTGCACTGCTTGTGCTTCCTGGCCGATCGCGTTCCGACGGAAATCGTCGAACACATTGTGATATGTGATCGGCACGAACCAGATGGCGTCGTCGTCCGCACTCGGCGGCGTGGCCGGAATGCCGTCGACCCAAACCGTCTTATTCAGGCCGAAGGTCTTCGTCATCCACGTGGTCGTTTCCTTGATGGAGTCTTTCCATGACGACGCGGGATTCACCGTGCCGCTCGCGGTGCCGCATCCCATGCCATGCACGAAGTACACAAGCGTGGGCATCGCTCAGAGCTCGCGGACGGTCGCGGGTGCGGCGCGCTGGACCCACGGGGCAGGCGGCACGGCGGGCGAATCGCTTTTCGCGTCGCGTTGCAGCGTCTGCTTCTGTTGCGCCTGCACGTCCTTCGCCGAACTCGCGAACTGGACGACGCTCGTCCAGACCGCGGAGCCGCCGCTGATCATGAGCGCATAGAGCCACCACGGCAGGCCGTCGCCGTTGGAGAGCGGAATTGATTTTTCGTACCAGATGTTGCCCGTCCCGACCAGCATAGACGTCGCGACACTGCCCGCCAGCGCGATCGCCTGCACGATCGTGCGTCGCGTCCGATCGGAGCGTGTTGTCACGTCGCCGAGAAGTGTGGTTTTCTCTTCGCTGAGCCAAGGCAAGGTGGTTTTGACGATGGTGACGAACCGTTCCATGGCGAGACTGCCGGCGAGGGCGAGCGAGGCCAGTGAGCTGAGATTGTCGGCGGGCATCTGTCGGTCGGTTGGTGGGGGAACGCGGGGAGAAGCGCGCCTGGCAACCGCTCTCAGCGATGGCATGGGCGCACGGATCTGCTTTACTTCACGAGTCTGGCGAACCGCTCCGAAGCTGCCACCACTGATTCTAGCTGACGGGCGGATCGCGCGATATTCTCGCGTCGCGTGGTCCGCTAAGGAAGCTCTGCACAGGTGGGTGTAATTAGTCGCTTCTGTGTATTCTCATGCGAAATGGTGCGAATTATGGCGAGAACTTGGCCGGCGTAGGGCCTGTGGCCCACGGCCGGGGGCCACAGGGCGGTGTTTTGCCCCGCCGGCGCCCCTCACGCCGACACTACGTGCCTCGCAACACCAGTTTGTGCCGCACCAAATACAAGTTCGCGAGAGCAAATGTGCTGAGTGCCCGCGCCGTGTTTTTCGCCAAGCCGCGGTAGCGCACCTTCGTGAAGCCCCAGCTGCATTTCACGACGCGGAAAATGTGCTCGCACCGGGCTCGCACCCGCGACCGCGTCTGGTTGATGCCATCCCAATATTCGCTCCGCTTCCCGCGCTTGTTGATGCGATAGCGCCCGCCGCACCACTGCCACCAGTCACGATCCGCCTCTTTCCAGTACGCCTTGTCGCCGTACAGCGTCGTCTCGTCGCCATGCAGCAGCAGGTCCACTTGCGTGATATCGGCGGCGGCGGCATCCGTGGTCGTCAGCGAGTGGACGAGGCCACGCGTGTCCGTGCCCACATGAATCTTCATCCCGAAGTACCACTGCTGCCCCTTCCGCGTCTGCTTCATCTCGGGATCGCGCGTCTTGGTCGCGTTCTTCGTCGAGCTGGGCGCCGCGATGATCGTTGCATCGACAATCGTGCCCGCCTTGAGCAAGAGCTTGTGCTCCTCCAAGAGGTCGCGGACCGTGTTGAAGATCTTCAGCGTCAGCAACTTGGTTTCGAGCAGGCGTCGGAAGCGCAGAATCGTCGTTTCGTCGGGCACCGTATCTTCGCCCAAGTCAATCCGCGCGAAGCGCCGCATCGACTCGCTGTCGTACAGCATGTCTTCCGCTTTGGGGTCGGAGAGATCAAACCACTGCTGCAGGAAGTACACGCGCAGCATCGTTTCCAGCGGGAGCGGCCGACGACCGTTGCCTGCGGTCGGATAGTGCGGCAGAATCAGCGCGATCAACCGGGCCCACGGAATCACGGCGTCCATCTCGCCCAGGAAGCGCTCGCGGCTCGTCACTTTTCGCTTCGCGTCGTACGCCACGCTCGCCAACGTCCGCTGTTCGCTCATCACGCACTCCGCACCGTGAAGGTCAGATCTGCTGGGCTTCCGAATGCGCAGTCATACTGCAAGACTTGTGCAGAGATTCCCTAAG
>JANMWU010000618.1:0-9348 GCA_031380785.1 Gemmatimonadaceae bacterium | reverse complement strand
TATCGTCTGCGACTGACTCTCGTGCTGTTGTTGTTCTTCGTCGTTCCGCTGAGCGTGCTGACGGTATGGAGTTTCCAGCGGCTGCGCATCGACGATGCGGAAAAGCGCGAGCTGCTGGTGCGAGAGTTCCTGCGCGCGGTTGATCGCTCCGGTGAGCGACCGGAACTCGAGCAGGCGAGTCGTCGCATTGGTGTGCCACTACTTGGGTATTCGGTCGGCCGTCTGGTCGATGTCAGCGACGAGTTGTTCGGCGCGCTTGCACCGGTCGGACTGTTTCTGCCGCCGGACGTCGCGCTGACGCTCGCGCCAGGTGGTTCGCTCACTGCAACCAGCACCGTGCAGGTCGCGGGAACCAACGTACTGCTCAGCTACCTCAGCACGCGCGGCTCGCGCGGAGAACGCATTGTTGTTGCAGCGCCGGCTGTGCTGGAAGAAGAGACATTCAATCAGCGGCGTGAAGACTTGGTGATGCTGTTGCTCTTCGGTGCGCTGAGCGGCGTGCTGGCGGCGCTCTGGCTTTCCGGTCTCGCGGCGAGACAGTTCGCACGACCGATCGGCGCACTGCGTGATGCGGCCGTAGCTGTCGCGGCTGGTGAGCGCGCACCGCGCCTTGATGAAGCTCCGCCGAGCGAGTTTGTGCCTGTTTTCGACGCATTCCGGACGATGGCGGATGATTTGCGCGCCAGCGAACGCGCGCTCGATACCGCGCGTCGTCGCACCGACGCCGTGCTGCGTGAAGTGGCCTCGGGCGTCATTGCGGTTGACGGTGATGCGCGGGTGGTGCTGGCGAATCCGCGCGCCGAATCGTTGCTGGGTGGGAGTGTGCCGCCGGGAACGATGCTGAGCATTGTGTCGCCGTCTCTCGCGCAACGAGCGGCGGCGTTTGCAGCATCCACGCGCCGTGACGATGCCTTCGAGGAGACGTGGGGCGAAGCGTCGGTGCAGGGCCGGTTCACGCGACTGGATCAGGGTGGCGTAGTCGTGACGCTGGACGACGTCACGCAGCTTGCGCACGCGCAGCGCGTGTTGGCATGGGGCGAAATGGCGCGTCAGGTAGCGCATGAGATCAAGAATCCACTGACACCGATCCGGCTTGGTGTGCAGCATCTGCGACGCGCGCGCGACGATGGTCGCCCGGACTTCGATGCGATCCTTGATCGCAATGTGGGCACAATTCTGACGCAGATCGATCGGCTCGATGAAATCGCGCGAGCCTTCAGTCGGTATGGTACATCAGCGGAAACCGTACCATCGGCCGAGCCAACCGATGTGATTCCGGTGGTGCAGGAAGTGCTGGATCTCGAGCGCATGGCGGAAGGCACCGTGCGGTGGGAGTTTGGCGCCGACAAGGGTGACAGTGCGATGGCGATGGCTCGGGGCCCGGAATTGCGCGATGTGCTCCTGAATTTGCTGGAGAATGCGCGGCTGGCTTCGGCCAGCGTCGTGCGCGTGCAGATCGCGTCAGCGCCGGACAGTATCAAAATTGAAGTTCGCGACAACGGCAGCGGCATTCCACCGGAATTATTGTCGAGAGTTTTCGAGCCCCACTTCTCGACCAGAACGAGTGGTAGCGGACTCGGTCTCGCCATCAGTCGCCGCGTCGTGGATGGATGGGGCGGATCGCTCACAATCGAGCGCAGCGGGCCCGAGGGCACTGTCGTCGCGATGGTCCTGCAGCCCGCCGCCAGCGCACTGACGGTGCCACTATCTTGAGCCTATGACCGGCCCCGGATCGGAACGCGTATCGATGCTCACGCCGGCGGGCGGAGTGCCGCGCGTGACGTTGCCCACGTTGCCACCGCATCTGCAGCCGTGGGTGCTGCCTCCCGGATGGCGATGGGGAAGAGGAGGCGTGAGAAGCGCGGTGCGTCACTACCAGGAAGTGATCGATGCGCTCGGTCGTTCGCTGTCGCTGGTGACGGTGCCCGATGCGGCACATCGGCCGTGGCTGGCCGCTGAAGCGCGACAGCTCGCGCATCAGAGCCATCCGGCGATTCCGACCACCTATCATTATTGGACCGATTCACCCGAAGTGGCGCGCGGGCCGGGCTATCTGCGGCGCTGGATCGCCGGCGAAAGCGTTGAGAGTCGCACCCGCCGCATCGGCCCTGACGATGCACCAGGCATGCTGAACCTGCTGCGCACCGTTGGCACGCTGCTCGTATATCTGCACGATCAGAATCTTCCGCACGGCGCCATCGGAACCAGCAGCTGCTGGATCACGCCAACGGGCCGACTCTGGCAACTCGGATGGGAGTGGGCGCTGCCTGAGGCGGTCCGACCGCCAGCTGTTGCGCCACCGGAATCGTTCGTGCCGTACGCGCCCGAGTGGATCAACGGGTGGCAGCCCACGATGCTCAGCGATCAATGGCAGCTCGCAGCGGTGGCGTTTGCGATGATGACCGGTGAACGACCGCCGAATGATGACACGCCGCCCCCGCTGGCGTTGGTGCGGCCGGACTGTCCGGCAAAGGTTGCTGCAATCATTGATCGCGCATTGTCACCCGATCCCGCCGATCGACACACCACCGTTGCCACGATGTTGCGCGCACTCGAACGCGTTGCCAGCGTGCGCACGGGCGTGATCGGCATCGAGCGCGTGGCACCAACTGCGCGTCGTGCCGCCGATCAGGAAGAAGTCCGACTGCGCTGGGCGACGGGTGACGACTACGAAGTCCTGGCGCGACTTGGCGCCGGCACCTTCGGCAGCGTCTGGCGCGTGCGCGATCTCTCGCTCGAACGCGAAGTGGCGATGAAGGTGCTGCATCCAGGCGTTGCCGACGACGATGCCGCTGTCGCACGCTTTCGTCGCGAAGCAAAACTTGCCGCACAGCTCGCACATCCAGCCATCGTCCCGATCTACGACTGGGAATCGCGCGACGGAATCTCGTGGTACACAATGGAGCTGGCCGAGGGCGGGTCCGTGGCCAGCCTTGTGTCGCGCAACGGTGCCACGCCGGCCGTCGATATCGCCACGCAGGTGGACGGAATTCTCGACGCGCTCGATGCGGCGCACGGTGCGGGCATCGTACATCGCGATCTGAAGCCCGAAAACGTGCTGATCGATCGCAACGAACGCTGGCGTCTCACCGACTTTGGCATCGCGCACGGCCCCGGCACGACGGAGCGCCAAGGCAGCACCGGCACACCGGAATTCGCGGCGCCGGAACAGATCATGGGCGAGCCGCAGGGACCGAGCGTCGATCTCTTTGCGCTCGGCGCCATCATCGCGTACACCGTCACCGGGCGACCGCCATTCGGCAGCGGTGATCCGCGCGTGATTGTCGCGCGTCAGTTGAAGCGGGAGATGGATCTGGATGGCGCACCGCCGTCACTGATTCCATTTCTTGGCCGCGCACTGGCGCCCAACGCCGAGACCCGTTTTGCGGACGCAGCGGAGATGCGCAGGGCGTGGCATGCGGCGCTTGATGAATTGCAGGACGACGCCGAGCGTGGTCAGTGGTGGTGGCGCTGGCTCGGCGGAAACTGATCAACGCTGAAGACCGCGCACCGATTTCACGTTCGCGAACGCGCTCAGCCCGGCGGCACCAAGCTCACGACCATGCCCACTGGCTTTCACGCCGCCAAATGGCAGCGCAGGGTCTGACACGACCGGCTGATTGATCATCACGCTGCCGGCATCGAACTCCGCGGCGCAACGATGCATCACTTCGCGATCATTGGTCCAGACGCTGGACCCAAGTCCGAATCGTGTGCTGTTCGCGCGCGCGATGGCGTCGTCGAGATTGCGAACGCGCCAGAGTCCGGCCACAGGTCCGAAGAGTTCATCGATCGCCATTGTCGAACCGTCAGGAATGTCGGCGATGATCGACGGCGGATACCACGCCGCCGCTCCGGAAGTATTGATGCCGCCGAGCAGCGCAGTGGCACCGGCTTTCACAGTTGCGTGCACCTGCCTGTGAAGCGCGTCGCGCGCGGCGACTGACACCAGCGGACCAACCTCGGTGGTTGCATCGCGCGGATCGCCGACCTTCAGACTCTGCATGGCGATGATGAATGCTGCCGCGAACGTGTCATAAATCGATTCGTGCACAAGGAATCGCTTTGCAGCGATGCATGACTGACCGCTATTCACACAGCGCGCCAGCGCCGCCGCCCGTGCGACCGCCGGAATATCGACCTCGTGCCAAACCAGAAACGGATCACTGCCGCCGAGTTCGAGGACGTCCGGTTTGAGCGCTTTGCCGGCGGCGGTTGCGACCGATTCGCCGGCGCGTTCGCTACCGGTGATCGTGACCGCCGCAACGCGTGCGTCAGCAATGATCGACGCTGCGGCATCACGCGTAACCAGCAGTGTTTCGAACAGTCCCGCCGGTCCGCCGGCCGCCGCAACTGCGCGCTGCAGTTCCAGCGCGCAGCCCGTCACGTTCTCGGCGTGCTTGAGCACCACCGTGTTGCCAAGCAGCACGGCAGGCGCCAGCACGCGCACCACTTGCCAGTACGGAAAATTCCACGGCATGATCGCAAACAGCACGCCGAGTGGCTCGAGCCGGATTTCATCGCCGGCCTTTGGTCCCGGCGTCGATGCCAGCAGCGCGACGCGATCAGCGTACCACTCGCAGCAGGTGGCGCATTTTTCGACTTCGGCGCGCGATGCGGTGATAGCCTTGCCCATTTCCAGCGTCGCCGTCATCGCCAGCGGCTCCGCATGCGTACGGATTGCGGCAGCAATGCGGCGTAGCACCGCCGCCCTTTCGCTCGGCAAGCTGCGACGCCAATGGCGCTGAGCATCGTGCGCGCGAGTCAGACGGCGACTGATTTCGGCGGCATCGTGCTCATCGTACTTCGCGATGATTGTGCCGTCGAACGGATTCACGCTGGTGAGGCTCACGAACAATGCTCCAATTGTGTCACGCGCCGTGCAGGTTACAGTTGCGCCGGTCGCGATTCATTGATTGCCAGGATTTCCGGCGCCACCCGAGTCAACGCAACGGCGCGATTACCCTTCGATCTTCGTTTCCCGTCGACTACTTCTTCAACATGATCATCTCTGACAATTCGCCAGTCGTGCCCGGTACGGTTCTGAGCAAGGACGCGGCCGAGCTTTCCATACCAAAGCCGACTGGAAAGTATCGCGCCGCCGCGCTGCTCATCGTGCTCGGACTGAGCATCACGTGGGCGATGGTTCCGTTCGCGCCCGGCATTCTTGGCGCCGCAGTCTTCTATGTGCTGACAATGCCGACCCATCGCTGGCTCGTAGCTCGACGTGTGCCGAGGTCGCTGGCGGCGGCGCTGATGCTCATCGCGATACTGCTGGTGATACTGTTGCCCGGTGGCGCGCTGGTGACCGTGTTGATCGACGAAATTCCATCAGCGGTACGCGGTCTCGACGCCGGTCCGCTGGTGCAGCGGATACAGCACATTCGCCTCGGTCCGATCAACGTCGGCGAGCAGATCACACGGGCCAGCGGCAGCATCGGCAGCTGGGCGTCGTCGCAGGCGCTCAGCATCGTCGGCGGTGCGGCGCGCGGCACGCTCAATCTCGTGATCGCATTGCTTGGCCTGTATTACCTGTTGCTTGCGGCGGCGGATGTGTGGTCGCGTGTGAAACGGTTCCTGCCGTTCACCGACGACGATTCCGAGGATCTGCGCAATAAGTTCTATGAGGTGACGATGGCGACGGTGCTTGGAATCGTTGTGGTGGCGCTGATCCAGGGTGTGCTCACTGGTGCAGCGTTCGCGGTACTCGGATTGCCGAACCCGATCGTGTGGGGCACGGTGACTGCCCTTGCATCGGTACTGCCGCTGGTTGGATCGGCGCTGGTATGGGTGCCGACGGCGATTGTGCTGTTCGCGTCCGGACATCCTGGTCAGGCAATCGGGCTGAGTATTTTTTGCGGCATCGTCGTGTCGAACATCGACAACGTGATGCGGCCCATTGTGTCGCGCCGAGTAGGCAATCTGCATCCGCTCACGACGTTGCTCGGCGCGTTCGCCGGCGTGCAGTATGTCGGACTGACCGGAATTCTGCTCGGCCCGCTCGCGATCACGTGGTTTTTTGAATTGCTGACGATCTACGATAAAGAGTACGGGCTGACGGACCGGTTCAATCTGCTGACGAAGAACTGAGCGTTCTTAGCATTCGCGCGATGGTGTTGCTGCGCGCGGTCGTCGTCCGATTTCGCACCATCCGTGACACTGTCGCAATGCGATCGGGGTTTCACATAGAAGGCGTTTTACTCGAACGATGAAGCGGAATTTAGCCGCGGCGCATGCACCGACTGCACCTTACACAGCAGCCGGGAAATACCAGCAGGCCGCGTGGATCCGTCAGGCGTCACGATCGCGCTCGGACCAGCGCCAAGTTTGGACCTCGGTGATCTCTCGATGAGCGAGGTGAGCTGATGCGTGCAGCCGAGCAACGTCCCAGCCACCCAGGCTAAAGTGTGTTCCTTACAAGTTTGTGTGTGTACTCGCGCGATGGAACTCCGCCGTGCATCAGATCTTTCCTCAGTGTTGGTAACGCTGCAAGTGTTGCGAAATGGCAGGAACGCATGAGTCCGCATCCGTGTCCGGATCAAGACATCCTTGGCGCGGGAAATGCACCAGCATCGTCGAAACGCCAACGGTCGAAACGCATGCTGTCTCGGCTGTTGCCTCGGCAAGGTTTTGATAACGGTGCGATCCTTGCATCAAGGTCAGTAAGTTTTCGCATAATTTCTGTTGTTTGTGGACGTCGCGCGTTGAGTTTTATACGTCAGCGGAGGTCCCATGATCATGCGCAATATTCTTATGGTCGCAACTGTGGGCGCGTTGTTATGCTGCCCGGAGGATCTTCGCGCGCAGAACGACGACGGTGCGAGTGCCGCTCCGATGCGCGAGAATTGCCCCCCAACCGGCTTTGCGGAGCTGGTCACACGGGAGGGTCATGAATTCCGTGATGTCACTCTGATCAGGCACGGTTCGCCAGTCTTGGACACACACGATTTCTTTGTCCAAGGTACGCCGATTTCAGTGGACAGGAGATTTGTGTGGGTCGACGGCGGCGCGCGGCTCGAGTGTTGGCAGATGAGAGTAGAATTTCCTTCTGTGAAGCGACGGCCCGCGTCAAGCCCCAACGTGCTTTTTCTGGGCTTGCCGTAGCGCGTACATCTGTTGTCCGAGCGATCCTCGAGGTGCTGCTCAGCCTTCTGTTCGCGCTCTCGTGTAGGACGCGATGGTCCCGGCGCATTTGGGTGGTTACGAAAGAGCGGACGGCGCCAACTATCCCACGACGTCGATGGGGTTCGTCCTGCGTGCTGCGTCAAGGAAATTCACGCGCTCGCCGCTCCCGATTCAGTCAACTCGATTCGCGCCTGGTCGTGCGGTGCCTATCCCGCGCGTTGGTACGCGGCCGACGGGAGCGGCCGAATGCGGTGCGCGTCGTACGCCACGTCGTCGCGCCACATCGCGTACAGGATGCCGGCCAGGCGACGCGCGAGCGCGACCACGGCGATCCGTTTGCCGCGCCGCTGCGCGATCGGCACGGTCCACGTACGCAGCGCCGCGGTCTCGGCGGATTTCGATCGCAGGATCTGCCACGACGCTTCGACCAACAACCAGCGCATGCGCCCATTGCCGGCTTTCGTGATCCGTCCAAGTTGGCGTTTCTCCCCCGCACTGCGCTCGCTGGGAATCACACCGAGGTACGCTTCGAGCTCGTGCGCGGTGCGAAATCGCGTGATGTCATCAATCGTGGCCACGAACGCGCTCGCGGTCACCGGCCCCACGCCGGGCGCCGTGGGCAGGCGCGTCGCGATCGGATCCTCCTTCGCGAAGGCCGCGATGCGCGCATCCGCCACCGCGATCTGCGCATTGAGCGGTGCGAACACCGCGAAGAGCGGCGCCAACTCCGTCGTCAACGTCGGCGACAGGTCGAGTTCCGCGATCCGTGTCGGCACCCACGCACTCGCACTCGTCGGCACGCGGAGCCCATCGCGTCGCACCAGCGCCTTGGCGAGTGCGATATACCGCGTGCGCGTGCGCACGAGCGCATCCCGCACGGCCAGTTCCGCGCGCACGTGCCGGCGCGCGTCGGAGAGGCGATACGCCGGACGCCAGGCACCCGTCTCGCACGCGTCCATCAACGTCCGCGCATCGCGCTTATCGGTCTTGGTGCGGCGCGAGCGATTGGCGTACATCGGTGCGTAGTTCGGATCGGCGACGATCACCTCGTGCCCGAGCGATTCCAGGTGGCGCGCGACCCACGCGCTCTCGGTGCTCGCCTCGAGCAGAATCCGGGCGCGCGGCCGCTCGCCGAAGACGGCCGTCAACCGATCCCGGCTCGTCGCGGTCCGACGGTCCGTGATGGTGCCGTCGTCTGCCTTGATGGACAGCTGGCTCTCGCGCTTGAGCAGATCCAGGCCTATGATCTCCATCGTGGCTGGCCTCCCGGTATGCGCCCCGTCGGCAGACGGTGAGCGCGTGATAGTGGTGGAGCAGTGGGTATCCCCACGTTACCGTGGAGGCCCAGCCGCCGCTTCATACCAACTATCCCGCAGGAGTCCGGCTAACGCCACGGTTCAGCTGCAGCCGCATCAAATAAGAGCGCGCGCAGCGCGCTCACAATAGCGTGGCTGTCAGACTGCAACCGTTTGTTGGGTGGCGCCTGTAGATGCCTGGATGCTAGCGTCTGTCGTAAACGACCACGCTGTTCAGGACTGTTCGAGTCACCGGGTCTACGGAGATGATGGTGAGCGATCGCGCATCCCCAGACCGAACGGCGCGATAGGCAAAGACTGACTTGCCTCGCCAGGTGAAGGTTGCGTCGGCAATCGAGGCGTTGACTTTGATCAGCTGGACATGGTCCACGTCTGGGATCCCCCGCGTTGGACCGGGTGTTCCATCATAGGCCGCTGAGAAGCCGCCCACGACGTTGTGGCCATCGGCTCGCTGACTCTCAATCGTGCAGTCGACGCCGTTGTCAGTTCGGGTGCAACGAAACGTCTCTCGTTGCCGTGGCTCGGCACCGCCCCCGTAGTGCGTCCGTGCGACGTTGAGTGCCCAGTTGCCTGACAGGGGGTCGGTCGTGGGCTGGCGGGTCGCCGCGACCGACGTCAGACACGCGGATACGGTCGCGAACCGGACCGTGCGTGCCACTCGCGCGAGGCGCGTCACCCGACAAGAATGGTCACAAGTAGTCATCGGTAAACTGCGGCGTGCGGCCACCTAAGGAATCTCTGCAAAAATGCTTGACAAATTAGGAATGAAACAGTACTATTCACGCGTGGGCATGGGTGGCGGGGTCTTCACTGCGCGGAGTCTGAGATGAACGACCAGCGGACGTTGGCGAGCGTGCCGTACGACAGCAAGGGCCGGGTCACGCGGCGTGAGCGGTTTCTCGGCGAG
>JANMWU010000599.1:0-4424 GCA_031380785.1 Gemmatimonadaceae bacterium | reverse complement strand
GGCGCCAGTGCAGTGGCGACGGTCGGGCTGACGGAGTCGATGATGATCGTGGTGTACACGCTGGCGATGGGACTCTCCATCTCCGGCACTGCGGTGGTCGCGCGTCGCATCGGCGAGAAGGATGCGGATGGTGCCGGACGTGCCGCGGTTCAGGCAATCCTGCTCGGCGCGCTGATCGCATCATTCATTGCCATCAGCGGCGCGATCTTCGCTCCACGCCTGCTGCGCTTCATGGGTGCGGCCGACGACGTACTCGCGACGGGCACACTGTTCACACGCGTCATGCTTGGCGGCAGTGTGACGGCGTTTCTGCTGTTTGTGGTCAATGCAACATTCCGAGGCGCCGGCGACGCCGCGGTGTCGATGCGCGTGATGTGGCTCGCCAATGGCATCAACATCGCACTCGGTCCGATGCTGATATTTGGGCTCGGCCCGTTCCCAAAGCTCGGCGTGACCGGTGCCGCGGTGGCTACGACGATCGGTCGCGGCACCGGACTGCTCTACGCGATGTATCGCCTGGTGCGCGGCAGCGGCAATCTGCGCGTGCGCCGCAGCCACGTGGTGTTCGAGCCGCGCACGATGCTGAGCATGCTGCGACTGTCGGTGAACGGCACGTTTCAGGTGCTGGTGGGCAGTCTCAGCTGGATTCTGCTGGTGCGATTCATGGCGGTGTTCGGCAGCGCGGCGATGGCCGGCTATACCATCGCGGTGCGGATGGTGATGTTCGCGATGCTGCCGGCGTGGGGGTTGGGCAACGCGGCCGCCACGATGGTTGGTCAGGCGCTGGGCGCGGGCAATCCTGATCGGGCCGAGAAGGCGGTGTGGAAGGCAGCGCGTTTTAACGTGGCGTTTCTGGGGTTGATGGGATTGCTGTTTGGTCTCTTCGCGCCAGAGGTGGTGAGTGCGTTCACGGCCGATGTCGCCGTGTCCAAGGTGGCGGTGGATGGTTTGCGATTGATGGCGATCGGTTTTCCACTGTTCGCTTTCGGCATGGTGCTGACGCAGAGTTTCAATGGCGCCGGTGACACATCCACGCCCACGCGCATCAACATCGGTGTGTTCTGGGTGTTCGAGATTCCGCTGGCGTGGATTCTGGCAACGCACACATCGCTCGGCTTTCACGCGATTTTTCTGTCGATCTCGGTGGCGTATTCGATGCTGGCGGCGGTGAGTTTTCTGATGTTCCGTCGCGGGACGTGGAGGACGCGGAAGGTGTGAGACTGGTGTTCAATGCAACGCAATCAGCGGCTTCGGCAACAATGCACCGAAGCCGCTGATTGCGTTGCGGAAACAGGGTTTCCACGTACGGTGCCTTGAAGCGGCGAGCTCGGCATCATTTTACTGTGTGTCAGCAAGTCGCTCGAGTCGACGAATATCCAGTTTGTCTTTCGGACGTCCTGTTGCTCGCTTGTTGCGAAGAAGGTTCCTGAGGCTGATGACGCGCAAAGAAATCCCGTCAACGTTATCGTCGATCGCATCGGCATTGACTTCGTCAAAGGTCACACCGCTTATCGCCGCAATGAAGTCGATGCGCAGCGGCACGATTCCAATCTGCGTGATTGGCTCGCGGGACATCATGAATTCCGGATCGATCAGAGACGACGGAGCTCCGAAGTCGCGGAGCGCCGCGCAAAGCTGCGCCACGTTTTTGTGACTCTGTTCATACAGAAAATCAATGTCTCCGGTTGCACGGGCGGCGCCGTGCCACCCGACCGCATATGCACCAACGAGAACGTACGTGACCTGACGAGAATTGAGCGCTGCGATGCAGTCGCGGTACTCTGAAGCCAGTCTGAGACTGCGTCGCGACTTCGTCATGGCCGTTTGGCGCGAGCCGCCGTCGCGCCCGGTGCCGAGGCGATCGCGTATGCTAGCCTCGAGATTTCGTGGACTGCGACCAGCGCCTGCATGCGATCCCCCGCATCAGGCGGCTCGTCGTCATCACCGAGTCTGATCTTTCGCCCCGTCCATGTGACGCGCCGGATCGCTGCACGCGCGGCTCGCGCGCGCCTGGCTGTCGCGCCGGAAGTCAATCCGATGCGATCACCACCCGGCGCCTCCAGCACCAGCTCGATCCCCATCTCGCCAAGCATGCGGATCGTTGTGTCGAGGCTGACATTCTCGCGTTCTCCACGCTCGACTTCTGCCCAGAGCCGCACGCTTACGCCGGCGCGCTTCGCTGCGTTTGCCTGCGTAACACCGAGCAGCATTCGCGTTGATTTCAGCAATTTGCCGAGTGCGCGTTGGGCCATGCTCATCTCCGTTTTTTGCGTGAGTCAATTCGCATAAAATTACGCCGATGAACAGAACCCAACAACCCTTTTACGTACCATTTTCACGCGCGTGTGTTCGTCGCAGCGCAGTGCCGGCCACCGCGAGCCGAACGCGCTCCGCACTCCAACTGGCCTCGCTCAGCGTTTCCCGGGCAGTGCTTTCACGACCTCTTCACCCGCCCGCTGGCACCGACTCGCACGTGGCCCTATCGTGACCGCCATGATTCCCATCGCACCGCGCGCACTCATCCGTTTGCTATTCATTCCGATCTCCGTCGGCGCCCTGCTCTGCGCCGCGCCGCCAGCCAGCGCGCAGCGCCCGCGCGAGATCGGTCGCACCGCGGCCAACAATCCGGTGCTGGTCGAGCCGCGCACAGTGAAACGTGAAGGCGCGCTATTGCACGCGACCATCCGCGTGAAATTCGCCAAGGCCGTGCGTGCCCCCGGTGGCGACTGGTGGAGCTCACGCACGAGGCTGACGTTCGACTGCACCAAGAGGACGGTCGCGATTCTTGAAAACTGGTATTACGGCGACACGACCTGGACGCGCGTCACGAGTCACAACGTCGTCGGACAGCCAGGCTACGGGACCGTGATGGGTGGATCGATGACGTCGGTGGGATACGACTCGCTCTGTCCGGTACGATAGCGACGCGCCAATCAGTCGTGCACGGTGGACGCGGCTTCGCGCGCTTCAACATCACCCATCCCCACACTGTGCTCACCGAACGCCCGACCCACCTGCACCATCTCGGCCTCCGATTCACTGAGCATCGCCGCCATGCGTGGCATTAGCAGCCGCTGCGCGAAGGCACTGTTCAACAGTTGTCGCAGCGCTGAAAACACTCCGAGCACGCGCGGAACGTTCACACGTCGCGCCCGCGTGTCACACGCTTGCACAAATGCCGCCGTGCAATCCTCAAGCGATGTCTCGGTGTTGAACGGATACGGCAGCCGTGCCAGCGTCTTTCGAAAACTCGTCAAATCATTCTGCACATCGCGCACCAGATCGGTGTCGATCCAGAGCATGTGCGCACTGCCCACATCCACACCATGCGGCACCATTTCGAGCCGCAGCACATTCGCGAACTGCTCCACGGCGGCTTTCGACGTGGCGTAGGCTGACATTCCCGGCATCGGACTGAAGGCAGCCGCCGACGACACGATCAGCACGTAGCCACGAGTCGCGATGAGATGCGGCAGTGCCGCTTTCACAGTGCGGATCGTGCCGAGGACATTGACATTGATCACGCGCGCCATCGCTTCAACATCGGCCGAGGCAACAGTTCCGATGTTGGCGACGCCGGCGTTCGTGATGACAATGTCGATGCGGCCGAAGCTGGCGATGGTTCCAGCCACCGCCGCGTTCAGTGCATTCTGATCCGTGACGTCAGCCTGCCACCACGCCGCTGCATCGCCGAGTGCCGCCGCGAGCGTCGCAAGTCGCTCCGGTTCCATGCCGACCAGTGCCACGCGCGCGCCTTCCTGCACCGCGCGACGCGCGACCGCCTCGCCGATGCCACGCGCCGGCCCGGTAATCAGCACCACCTTGTCGCGCATCACGACGCGAGCACCACGTCGCACTCCGGCAACGATTCGAGAAAGCCTGCGCCGAACGCACTCGACGGCGTGTGGTATCCCGCTGCGGGCGCCGCGTTCATCACACGCATCGCACACTCGACCGACGAAATCGCAGTCAGCCGATACCCTTCCGGTGTTTCCGCCGTGCCGCTCACCGTGCGGCCATCCGCATGCGTCACGCGTCCCCACACATGCATTCGCGCTTTTGCACGGATGTCGGCACTCGGCCCGCTCACACGCGCATCGATCTGCCGTTCTACCAGGCGCTGCACAAATGGTATGCCCATCAGCGGACCGGCGATGCGCAGCATCCGAGTCATTCCACCGGCACTCGGCGGCAACGCGAGATAGGTGTGAATGTCCGGAATCTTCGTCGACCAATAGGCCGTCGAAACATCGCCCCACGGAATCGTCACCGCCACGCGCGATTTGTCGCGAAACGGAATCGACTGCGTCTTCCAGCCTGTCGGCACCTTCGTGATCCGACCATTCTCGCGGATCGCACCACCCTGCGGCGAGCCGAGTACCATCGTCTTCAGCGTACCGCGACTGAATCCGCCACCGCCGGAA
>JANMWU010000533.1:0-2489 GCA_031380785.1 Gemmatimonadaceae bacterium | reverse complement strand
GTTAGTCGCGCGAGGACTTCTGCATGCGACTATGCCCTTGCAGGCAGGCTCCGACGCAGCGTACGAGTTCACGATTGCGCGATGGGATACCATTGCGCTCGGGGCTCTGGTCGCACTAGCCGTTCGCGACGTCGAAACGGAGCTCTTCTTTCGGCGGCATCTGCTGCTGATCCTCGGCAGTATCTGTGGGGCGCTACTGGCCGCCACGGCAGTGCAGCGCGGCCTGCCCGCGCGTGGTCTCTTCACCGAAATCGTGAATCAGCCACTGACCGGTATGTTTGCCGCTTGTCTCGTGTTTACCTGTGTTGCGCGTCGTAGTCCGTCAGTGGGAGGCGCGCGACTGCAGGATATTGTCATTCGCACCCTCTCGGCGAACTGGCTCGCGATCATCGGCAAGTACAGCTACGCGATTTATCTTTTCCATTCCCCCATCCACCGTGTATTGCTGCCCTACGCCAGACAGTTGCTGGCCGAAGGAGGCGCCAACGAGCGGTTCGTCAGCATCGTCGCATACTGCAGCGTCGTGCTTGCGCTTTCCTTCGGTTTCGCATTGATCAGCTGGAGACTCATTGAAGCGCCGTTCCTGTCACTCAAGAGTCGTTTCCCGATGCCGGCATTTCCCGCAAATATCGACGCAGCAGCGCGCAGGTGGCCTAAGCAATCGAGGCATGCGAATGCGGCGATGTGACCTGTCCGTTGGTTGGACATGACTGCGACCTCGGACTCAAGCGCACCGCTGGCGGTCACGTCGGCCGCAGTACCGCTGTATTTCGGAACGCCCGTCAGGCCGCTCTTCGGCTGGTTTCACTTTCCCAGCGCGAAGTGGAGCGGAACGCGCATCGTCATCTGCAACTCGTTGGGCTACGAAGGTCTCTTCGCGTACCCAGCCTTGCGGGCGCTTGCGCAGCACCTAGTGGAGGAGACACAGGCTGCCGTGCTTCGATTTGACTACGACGGCACCGGAGATTCGGCCGGGTCCGACGAGGATCCTGAGCGCGTCGAGCGATGGCTCGCAAGCGTCCATGCCGCTCTCGACGAGGTCAAGCGGCTCGCTCCGTCTGAGGGACCGGTGTTGGTTGTTGCCATGCGAGCCGGCGCCCTGCTCGCGGCAACCGCTGCGGCAGCGCGCGCGGACGTCGATGGACTCGTACTGTGGGCGCCGTCTGTCAGCGGACGAGCATTCGCGCGCGAACAAAGGGCCTTCGCGTCGCTGTCACAGACGACTGCAAGCGCATCGGACAGCCGGCAGACTTCCTGGGGGGCCGGAGGATTCGAGGCGAATGGGTACGTATTCTCCGACGAGACCGTGTCAGCGCTGGGAGCGCTGAGCTTCGACGCGCTCGACGCGTCGCCGGCTACGAGCATTCTTCTTTTGGAACGTGCCGAAGCGCCGATAAAGAGTGAGGCGGTTGTCCGGTGGCGTGGGGAAGGAGCTAACGTCGAAGTCGTGACGATCCTCGATTATCCCGCGATGATGGCGCCGCCCCTAGCGATGTCCTTGCCAGAGGATGCGATCGTTCAAATCGCACGCTGGACGGTGCACCGGAGCTCCAGCTCGGGTGATATGCGACTCGCTCAGCCGCTTACAGCGATCAGAGCGTCCGTCGATCCCGAAATCATCGAGGAAGCAATCTGGTACAATCGGTCTACGCAGCTGTTCGGAATCCTGACCGTGCCTGCGCACGTTGATACCAACCGTGTCATGATCTTTCTCAACAACGCCGCCGGATATCGAGTCGGACCCCACGGCATGGTACCCATGCTGGCACGGACATTGGCGTTGCATGGGATTGCCAGCTTCCGACTCGACGCGGCGGGGATCGGCGACAGCATGCTCCCGGCCGGCCGTCCTCGCCATCATCCCTATAATCTCGACGTGATCGATGATGTGGGCGCGGCGCTCGATACGCTCACGGGCCGCGGATTTTTGCGAGTTGCGGCGGGAGGACTGTGCTCCGCGGCATTTCTCGCGTGGCATGCGGCACAAGCACATCATGCCATTCATGATCTCGTGCTCATCAATCCGCAGACATTCCATTGGACAGAGGGAGACTCGCTGGATGTCTCTCCGTTACAGGAGCAATATGAGGTAAACCATTACCGTCAATCCGCACGGTCACCGGAAAAATGGCTGAAACTGCTTCGTGGAGAGGTCAATCTCTGGTATGTCGCGGTGCTGATGCTCAAACGGATCGTCGGCAGTGGCCATGACCGCTTGCAGTCGCTTGCTGTTCGCCGCGGGTGGGGGCATGCAGGCAGTGCCACGAGCAGGGCATTGCAGAGTATTGCTGAGCGAGGCGGAACCGTCTCCTTCGTTTTCAGCGGAGAGGATCCAGGAATCAGCTATCTGCAGCGAGAACTGGGTGCCAGCATGCGCGAGATGCTGCGCCGTGGCTATCTGCGTGTGAGTACGGTGGCGGGGCCGGATCACTCTTTCACACCGCGGAGCGCGACTCGTCGTCTCGCTAGCGAGATCGCAGCGGCGCTCG
>JANMWU010000527.1:0-6458 GCA_031380785.1 Gemmatimonadaceae bacterium | reverse complement strand
GGGATAGCGCGATTGCTACGCACCTGGTCGCGGCGGGACGTGGTCTCTTCACCAGCCCTGAGGTAGTGTCATGAGCCTCCCGACCGACGCCGAATTGAATCAGATCGGTGTGCTGACGCGACGGCTGATCGAAGCCCGCATTGTCGCACCACTTCTGCACGCCATGGCCGCGGAGTTTGGCGAGGACCGCGTGCATCAGATCGCGCGCGACGTGATCACGGCGATTGCGCGGCAGCAAGGCAATGAACTGGCTGAGCACAGTGGCGGTCGTTCGCTGCCGGTGTTGCATGGCACGCTCGATCGATGGACCGCGAATGACGCATTGACGCTTGACGTGCACGAGGTGAGTGAGGCGTCGCTGTCGTTCGATGTGACGCGCTGTCGTTATGCCGAGATGTATCGCGAGATGGGAATCCCGGAACTGGGGGCGATACTGTCGTGCAATCGTGATGGTGCGCTGATCGAAGGATTTAATCCGGACGTGACGTTGCAGCGCACGCACACGCTGATGGGCGGGGCGAGCAGTTGTGACTTTCGCTATTCGAAGCGCAGCGACTCTGGCGAGGTATGACAGCGGATTGAACCGGAACTCTTGGCGTGATCTGGCCTGATCTGGCCTGATCTGGCTTGATCTGGCGCGATCTGGCGCAGCTTGGCCAGCAGGATGTCCTAATGAGCTGATTTCCTGCGATATGGGGTGTTGTCTGACGAAGGGGGTCGTCCTGTCCCCCTCCCAGGCCCCTCATCGCTCAGGGAGTGCACGTCATGCATCGCGTCGTTTCAGCTGTTCTTGGTGCTGCCACCGCCATCTGTCTCGCGGCGTCAGCTGCGCACGCGCAGTCTCGCGTCGTCACCGTCACGATCACGAACCTCGCTGCGGCGAACAGCATCAGCTTCGCCGGCACACATCTGGGCTTCCACAGTGGAGCTTTTGACGCGTTCAACATCGGCACGACAGCCGGAGCGGGGATCGTCTCTGTCGCGGAGGGCGGTGTCGGCACGCAGTGGCAGGCGGACTTCGCCGCCGCAGATCCCACGGCGACGCGCGGCCTGATCGCCGGTGCACTGACGCCGGGCCAGTCGCGAAGCCAGAGCTTCGTCGTCAACGCGGGCCTGAACAAGTTTTTCACGTTTGCGACAATGGTCCTCCCGAGCAATGACTTCCTTCTCGGGAACGACAATCCGACAGGCTTTCGCCTGTTTGACGATGCGGGCAACCTGATGATCAACAGCATCACGCAGACCTCGAGCCAGATCTGGGACGCCGGATCGGAGGCGTTCAGCATCGCCGGTGCGGCGTTCCTCGTGAACGGCGTCAACGACGTTCGCACACCGCAGAACGGGCTGGTGTCATTCAACTTCGCCGAGTTGATGGGCTTCAACGGCCAACAAACCGCCGCTGGATATGTGTTCAACAGCGGCCTGACGGCGGGCCAGGCGATTTATCGCATCGACTTCGCCGTTGCGGTCGTCCCTGAGCCGAGCACGGTGATTCTGATGGCGACCGGCCTGATGCTGCTGGGTGTCGCGGTGCGTCGGAAGCGCCGCGACGCCTGAAACTCGCACGCCGTACGTATGACTGCGTTATTGCGGGTGCGAGCGGAAGCGTATGACAACAGCGTGACGGGGACGATCTTACGCGACGTCCCGCAGCGCCGTGTGCTGGCGGTGCGGGACGTTGGCGTCTCGCGCCTGTCGTCCGGATTCGACGTCGACGATGCAGTCGCCGCCGATGACCGGTCGCCCGGGTGCGCGTGCCGGATAGGTTGCAGTCGAAGCGGCGGTGAGTCGGCCGCCGCGATCGGATTGCCTCGCGCTCTGCAGACCGGCGCGTGCGCGGCCGGGACTGCCCCCGCATGCGAGGTGCTGGTGACGGACGTCGATGATTCTGTGACCGGATTGATCCGGGCCTGGGGCGCGGGGGACGACGTTGCGGGGGATCGGTTGTTTTCGCGGGTCTATGGCGAACTGCGATCCATCGCGCGTCGCGTACATCGCCGCGATGCATCGCATGGCGATGATACGCTCGACACGACAGCGCTCGTGCACGAAGTGTATCTGCGGCTGGCCGGCGCCAGTGAATTGAACGTGGAGAATCGTGCGCATTTCTTCGCCGTCGCGGTCCGTGCATCGCGGCAGATCGTCAGCAACTACGCACGCCACGCGCAGGCCCTGAAGCGCGGCGGGACAGCGGTCGTCGAGCCGCTCGACTCGGGCGCGGCGCAGCGTCTGGAGTCGAGTCATGCCGCCGACGAGCTCGCGGATCGCGTGTCGGCGCTCGAAAGTGCGTTGCAGGAACTCGAGTTGCTGCATCCGCGTGCATGTCGCGTTGTCGAATGCCGATATTTCGGTGGACTCTCCATCACCGATACCGCACTCGCACTCGATATCTCGGAAGCGACGGTCAAGCGCGACTGGACGGTGGCGCAGGCATGGCTGCACCGTGCATTGCGCGCGGCCGGAGAAACCGGTGAGCGCTGATCAGTGGGCCGCACACGACGGCGACTGGGATCGCATCAGCGGGCTGTTCGAGGCGGTGCTGTCGCTTCCGTCGCAGGAGCGCGCGGCGTTCCTTGACCAGAGCTGTGGTACGAACACGCCGCTCCGAAGTGAACTCGAATCGCTTGTCGCCGCCTACAACGGCGCGCCAGGATTTCTGGACGCATTCTACGCCGATGTGATTCATCCGGCACTCGCGCACGCAGATGTGGTCCCTGACCCGGACGCCTCGCGCCGCGCAGCGGTGGCGCGGGACGTCATTGCGCAGGGATCGCGTATCCGGCACTTCACGGTGCATGAACGACTCGGCAGCGGCGGTGCCGGCGTCGTTTACCGCGGTCGTGACACAATGCTCGAGCGCGACGTCGCGATGAAATTTCTCGCGCCGAGCCTTGGCGCAGATGCCGACGCGCGGGCGCGTCTGATCCGTGAGGCGCAGGCCGCGTCACGCCTCGAGCACCCGAACGTGTGTGCCATCCACGCCGTCGAAGCCACGGCCGACGGTGGACTGTGCATCGTGATGGCGTACTGCGCCGGCGGCACACTGCGCGATCGGCTGCGCAGCGGCGCGATTCCGTCGGCAGAAATCAACGCGATCGCCCTTGATCTGGCGAAAGGGCTTGCGAGCGCCCATCGCGCTGGCATCGTCCACGGTGACATCAAGCCAGCCAACGTTGGCTTTGGTGAGGGCGATGTCGCGCGCCTGCTCGACTTTGGTGTGTCTGTGTACGCGCACGAGGCCGCGACGGGCACGCGCGGACTGCGCGGAACGCTGCCGTATCTGGCGCCCGAACTCTGGCGCGGCGGCACCCGCGGACCGCGGACCGATGTGTGGGCGCTGGGCGTCACGTTTTTCGAAATGGTCACTGGCCGGCGCCCATTCGCCGGCAAAGATGCCGGCGCACTCGCCGGCGCAATTCTCGCCGCTGAACTTCCGTCAACGCTTCACCCCGATGGCGCCGCGATCGCGCCGGAGTTCGACGCGCTCATTCGTCGCATGCTGAGCGCAATGCCTGAGCAGCGTCCTGCCGATGGTGCCGCGGTGCTCGAGGCGCTCGCGGAAGCGCCGCGCGCACTCACGAGCGCCGCGCCGAGTGCCACGCCGTCTGTCGACGACGGTCAGCCCGTAGCCCCGCCGTCGCGTTCGCCGTGGGCGCGCAATCTTGTGCTCTCCGTCGGAGCAGCGGCGCTGCTCGGTGTGTTGCTGACGATCGCGCCGCCCACGCCGCAGCGGATCGCGTCACCGCCGGCCGTGGAAGTGGCGCGCACAAGCCAACCGCTGTCGTCGATCGCCGTACTTCCATTCAACGTCCGCGGTGGCCGCGACATCGCGTATCTGTCGAACGGCATGGTGGATCTGCTGACGCCGGCCTTCGACGCGACGGGTCTCGTGCGCGGAATCGACCCGAACACCGTCATCGGTGCCGCCAACGACCATCGCGCGGCGAGCATGGATTCCACCGAGGCGCGCGCAATTGCCGCTGGTGTGCGCGCCGATCGCTACGTGACCGGAAGTGTCGTTGGCACCGGCGCCACACTCACTTTTCGCGCCACACTGCGGCGGATCGATGGACGTGAGGTGGGGCGCGCCCAGGTGGTGGTCGCCGACTCGAACGCGCTGGCGTCTGGTATCGATGCGCTCGTACGCCAGCTGATAGCGACCGAGTTGCTGGCACCCGGTGACACGATCGCCGGTATCGCCGCTGCGACGACAACATCCACGCGCGCACTGCGCTCGTATCTCGATGGCGAGCGGGATCTGCGCGACGCGCGCCCGGCAGCGGCGGTCGCCAGCTTCCAGAGCGCGGTCGCAACGGATTCGATGTTTGCGCTGGCGTGGTATCGCCTCGCGCGGGCGGCGCGCTGGAACGACGTGGATTCACTGAGCGCGTCAGCAGCACGGCGCGCGAATCAGCTTGCGGCGTCACTGCCGCCGCGCCAGCAGACACTCGTGCGCGCCTACTACACGTTGCGATTCGGCGGTGCCGTGCAGGCCGAGCGTCAGCTGGCGCAAATCGCCGCCGACTATCCCACCGATGTCGAGGCCTGGATGCTGCTGGGTGAAGTGCAGTTCGGCAGCAATCCGTTCTACGGTCGTCCAATCGACGATGCCGCAGCGGCGTTCGGGCGTGTGATGTCGCTCGATCCGCGCAATCGGGAGGTCACTGTCTATCTGATGGATCTCGCCGACCGCGCTGATCGAACCGGGCAGCTCGACACCTTGTTCAACATGTACTTCAGCCCAAACAGCGCCGGAGAGCAGCCGGGAATCCGGGCCACGTATATCGCGCTGTACGGCCGACGAAGCCGTGCGGCTAAGCCGAAACGCGTTGCGGAAAACGCATTCGTCGATCCAGCGCTTGCCCGCGTTGCGTTGCATCGCATCAGCGCTGATGTCAGAGATCGCGGCGCTGCACGAGCGTATGCCGGTATCGTTGCGTCGGCGGGAGAATATCGCACTGACGGTCTGCTCTCACTGGCGATTCTCGACGTGGCGGATGGCAACTGGGACGGTGCAACGACCCACTTCCGCGAGGCCGCGGCACGCGATCCCGACGACGCGCTCGAGTACCGCGCACTCTTTGCCTTGGCACCGTCGGTCGCGGTCAGCCCGGACAGCGTGCGCGCGCTCCGGCGTTTGCTCGTGTTGCCACGTAACCCACGGATGGCCCCGGTTGGCGATCTGTCTCTCAACGAGCGCGACGACATCAGGCGATATCTCTCGGGCTTGCTGAGCGTGAGACTCGGCGACGAGCGTGGTGTCGCTGCAGCGCGTGAGGCGCTGTCGAAACGTTCCGCGCAAGCTTCGAGGCTGGCTGGTGCGCTCGCCGCGGCGATCACCGGGCACTGGCAGCTTTCCCGCGGCAATCCATCGGCGGCGATCGCGGCGTTCGAGCAGTGCATTCCCGATCTTCCGGCGCGCATTCGCTCGCTGCACCCCGCGCTCGAACAGCATCTGGATCGTTTGGCACGCGCCGACGCACTGCAGAGACTCGGTCGACGCAGCGAGGCGCAACGGTGGTACCAGTCGCTGCGCGAGGGATCAGGTGTGATCGGAGCACCGTTCGTGGCCGCGGCGGATTCCGGTGTGCGAGCGGTGTCAAACCGCCCGTAGGCACACGAGGGTCGCCACCAACGCCGTCCTCGGCACGAATCGCCGCACCAACCGCCGCCGCCCTCGCACGCATCCCGGCGTCGGTCACCGCCACACGAATTCCCGCTGAGTCTCGTGCCGACAACGCGGCGACGAGCAGACTGAAGGCTGAACGCGCCATGGCCGCGCGTGCAGAGGATGTAGGCGCACTGACGACCAACTCCGTTAGCCGAGAGTAATTGCCACACGCTGTGGCGGCGTATACCGTAGTCGGGAATGCTTTGTGCGGAAAAACGACTGTGCGTCCAACACTGCTCGCGCTAACGTGGCGCACAGGACGAACGCAATTCAACCAGACTCAGGGGCAATACATGAAGTCAAGACAGATGCTCGTGCTCGTGGCCGGTTTGTTCGCCCTGATGGCATGCGCGAAGAAGGCAGATGCGCCGATGGATACGGCCGCAGCAAAAGTGATGGCGCCGGCTGATTCGGCCTCACCGCCAGCAGCGAGCGCACTCAACGACGCCAATATCGTGTACATCCTCGATCAGGCCAATGCGAGCGACAGCGCGCGCGGCACACTGGCCTCCACAAAGGGAACCAGCTCTGACGTCAAGGATTTCGGGCGTATGATGGCCGGCGAGCACCACGCGCTTCGTCAGCAGGGCCAGCGCCTCGCGACGAAGCTCTCGGTGACGCCGGCTGCTCCGGCGAGTGATATGAGCGCCGCTGATGCCCAGAAGGAGATGGATGCGCTGACTGCGGAAGCGAAGGGCAAGAGCTGGGATGTGGCGTACATGAACTTTGAGGTGACATACCATAAGGCCGTGCTGGACATCGCGACCAAGGCGCTCGGTGCGGCACA
>JANMWU010000397.1:0-7944 GCA_031380785.1 Gemmatimonadaceae bacterium | reverse complement strand
GGCGGCATCGTCGCGACGTGAGGCGACGGCGTTCTGTGCGACGGTATTCGCCGCCGCGAGCGCCGCATCATCCCCATCCACCAACTCGGCCCACGCGCCGGCCTGTTCGACGCGGTGATCATCGCGCATCACCGGGCGCATCACGGCATCGGGGCCGAGTGTGCTGCGCAGGCGTTCGAGTGCGGCCAGTGCGGCGCCCGGATCGCGCCAGCCGGCGTCGAGCAGGTCGCCTTGTTCACCGGTGGCGGGGACGGTGTTGGTGAGAGTGACGGTGACACCGCAGATCGGCGCATCAAGCGACCAATCAGAGAGCAGTGCACGACAGCGTTCGAAGAGCGGCGCGACGCGGGCGAGCGGATGGGCGGGGCGCACCTCACGGGTGACGGTTTCGGCGGGCGTCAGGTCGTCGCGTTTCTGTTTTCCGCCATCGAGATGGAGCGTGATCGCGACTGCGCCGGCGGCGAGTCCGTCGCGCACCAGATCACGCACCAGTGTTTCCAGTGCGGCGCGGATCAGAAAGAGCGCTGGCTCCATGATGTCGCTGCTGCCGCCCAGCTCCGCCGTCACACTGCGTTGTGCCTCGAGGCGGGCGAGGACGGGGCGTCGGGGGTCGTGACCGTGGGCGAGGCGCCAGGCGCGCAAACCTGATTCGCCCCAGCGTCGTTCGATGTCCGGGGAGGGCAGTGCCGCGAAGCCGCCCACCGTTTTGATGCCCAGTGATTCGAGGGCAGCGACGAGCTCGGCGTCGAGGGGGAGGAAGCCCAATGGCAGGGGGCTGAGGAAGTGCGCGTCGCCGCCGGAGGGGATGCAGAAGGCCAGCGGCTGATCCTTGGCCGGGTGCTGCCAGGTGGCGGCGCGGGCGGCGGCGCAGGAGTCGGCGATGGCAACGCGGGCCCCGGGGTGCCAGCGCTGGGCAATGCTCAAGAGGGTGTGGGCGAGGCGTCGTTCGCCGCCGATGGCATCGAAGCCGGTGGCGCCGACCCACCAGGTGCCGTTGATGGCACCGGCGGGGGAGACGTGCGGGCTGGCCTGGATGAACGCGGCGGTGGCGCGGGTGAGTGCGCCGGCGATAGCGATCTCGTCCCACGGCAGGATGTCGAGTCGGGTGCAGCGGGCGCGGGCGGCGGTGACGGTCATGCCGGCACGGACGCGGGCGTGGCCGGCGGCGGCGGTCACGGCGCGGAGGGTGGTGCCGTCGGCGATGGCGAGGAGCCGGTCATCCCAGTGTTTGCCGTCGTCAGCTTTGGGTGTGGGTTCTGGTGCGGTGAGGCCGAGTCCCAGTCCCAGTCCCAGTTGTTTTGGTCCCTGATTGGCGCGCCAGACGGCGCCGACCGGGAATCGGGGGATACGGACACAGGCGACGCGCCAGAGGGACGGCATGGACAGCGGGCACGCAGGAGGGACGGGGAGGCAGGCTGGGTGGTGGGCGGAGTGGGGATGGAGACGTTACCGAACAAATACCGAAAATCAAGGAAGGCGACAGTGGTGGCGGATGGGTACAGCCACTTTGGCTGCGAGTCGGACGTGGGTGAAGCTTTCATGATGGTGTGAAACATCCCACGGCGTGGCATATTTTATTGCATGACATGGGATGATTCCTCGCCATACCTCCCGCGGCTAGCGGAGACGCACCTGACAGCGGTCATGTCCGCGCAGCCCGTCGCCGTGGTCATGGGCGCGCGCCAAACCGGCAAGAGCACGCTCATTGCACACACCGACGCGACGGCGGGCATGCTGCGCCTCACGCTTGACGATCTCGACACGCGCACGCAGGCGCTGCGTGATCCGGAAGGCCTGGTGTCACGCGCCGACCGCATGGTGATCGACGAAGTCCAACGGGCGCCAGATGTGTTGATTGCGATCAAGCGTGACGTTGATCGCGATCGGCGCCCGGGTCGGTTTGTACTCACCGGATCGGCCAACCTGCTGGCGATGAAACCGGTGCAGGAATCGCTGGCCGGCCGCGCGTCGTACGTATCGCTCTGGCCACTCGCCCGACGAGAGCGTCTCGGCCTTGGTGCGGCGGGCAACTGGCAGGCGCTTTTTGAGACGCCACCAGCGCAGTGGCGGGAGCTGCTTGCGTCGCACAACGATCCACGCGTGGAATGGCAGCAGATCGTACGACAGAGCAACTATCCGCCAGTGGCGGTTGGCAATTTCACGGCAGATCAGCAGGCCGACTGGCTGCAGGGATATCTCGACACGCTGCTGTCGCGGGATGTGTCGGAGCTGTCGGCGATCAGCAAGCCGCTGGACCTGTTACGACTGATGCGTGCGGCCTGCACGGCACTCGGCCAGCCGGAACATCAGGCAGCGTGGGCGCAGACGACCGGACTGACGACATCGACGGTGTCGCGGTGGACCGATCTGCTCGAAGTGACTTACCAGCTGCTCCGCGTGCCAGCGTACAACGTGAACCGTACCAGCCGACTCACACGCAAGCCGAAACTGTACTGGTCAGACACGGCGATGGCGCTGCATCTGGCGGGGTATCCCGCTCCGACCGGTGCGCATCTCGAGAATCTGGTGCTCAATGACTTGCAGGCCTGGTGCGCCAGTCGTTCGCAGCGACCGGTGGTGCATCACTGGAGAACAGCGACGCAGGTCGAAGTGGATTTTGTCGTCGAGATGCCAAGTGGCGCGGTGCTGCCGATTGAAGTGAAGGCGACCAGCGCACCTGGCGTGAGCGACACGCGTGGTTTGCGTGCGTTTCTCGACGAGTATCAGGACATTGCCGTCGGCGGGCTCCTGCTGCATGGGGGCGACGATGTGCTCACGCTGGGCCGCGGGATCGTTGCGGTGCCGTGGTGGAAAATCGTTTAGGCGTGCGGCCCGACGACGAGTGCAATCCGAATCGCGCGGTTGCGCAACGGCTCGGCCGTTGCGCGCAGGCCTCTCAGTGCAGTTCAGGTCGTTAGCGCGCTTTCAGCCGAGGCGCGACTTTGGTGACGCATGCGCGCGCTGTCGGCATACACTTCAATAGGAACTCACAGGACCTGATTCAATGATCGACTGGTCCACATGTGCCGCGGTCGAGCAGGACCCGGAGCGCGTCAGTGGCGCGTGGGTTTTTCGGGGGACGCGTGTACCAGTTGCCGCGTTATTCGAGAATCTGGAAGACAACGTGCCAGTGCACGATTTCATCGAGTGGTTTCCCGGTGTGACACTCGAGCAGGCGCGGATGGTTCTCGAGCACGTGGCGCGGAGTGCGCTGACGGCGGTGTAGATGCGCGTGCTCTTTGATCAGGGGACGCCAGCGCCATTGCGAGCGGCGCTTACAGGCCATGTCGTCGAGACGGCATACGAATGTGGTTGGTCGACGTTGAAAAACGGCGAGCTATTGCTGCTGCGGAGATCGCCGGTTTTGAAATCCTCGTCACGACCGACACGCAGCTGCGGTATCAACAGAACCTTACTGCGCGTCGCTTTGCGATCGTTGTGTTGAGCACGACCAGCTGGCCGCGTATTCGTGCAGCAAATGATGTGGTTTCGCGCGCGGTCGACAGTGCGGTGGAGCAGCGCTATCTCGAGGTGATGATTCCATGAAAGCACGCGTGACACGGAGGTCGGAATCGTGTGAAGCGTGTCTGTCCATTTCTTTGGTCATTGAAGAAAGACTTTCCGGTCGCGTAAAAATCGACGTGCGGATCGGTACACCTGTCGAAGCGCCGCGGGCTGAATGGGCGGCGGCGCGGTCCCATCCGGGGCGCCGACTCGATGCGGCGGGTGCAACGCGATTTGACGACGAAGAGTGGGA
Source organism: Gemmatimonadaceae bacterium (assembly GCA_031380785.1). GTDB lineage: Bacteria > Gemmatimonadota > Gemmatimonadetes > Gemmatimonadales > Gemmatimonadaceae > JACMLX01. The sequence goes on along the minus strand of JANMWU010000397.1, from coordinate 4,187 downwards.
ATGGTGATGGAGCAACCCGATGATCCGGAGACAGTACTGGCCGACGCGCGACTCGCAGAACTCGTGCGACAGGGGCATCTCGTGCTACCGCAGGTCCTGGGTGGCGGAGCGCCTCCACGCATCCCTGTGGCACCATTGCACGAGCTTCTCGAGGAGCTGGACGAGAGTCGGGCTGATCGATGCGAGTAGGCGTGACGCGGTGCTCAGACACGCATGTGTGAGCCAAGGCGGTGTTTTTGCCACTGCCGTGACCCGCGCCGTGCTGAATCGTGTTCATCTGAGACTTGACGTACCCCCCCACGGGGGTAGGATGCGGCGCGATGGTGTTTGGCGCGACTTCATCCTTATCTGTCTTCCCAATGGCGCAGCGTATGATGGTCTGCCTGGCAATTGCCGCACTGGCTGGTGCGGTCTCCTGCACCGATGCCCCGACGGCCACGCGGAGCGGGGTCTCGCTCGAGGTGGGGGAGGCGGGCGATTCGCTGCAGCTGACCTACATCTGCGGGAACATGTTCCGGGTGCGGAACAAGGCGTTCACGCCGGTGCGTGTCCGTTGGGACATCTACGGCGCGGTGCCGGTCGATACCGGATCGCTGCGGGTCCGCGGGCGTGATGTGGGGGCAGCGTCGGTGGACTACTACGTGACGGCGCGGACGAAGGGGACGATGCGGTTGTTCGTGCGGGGGGAGGTGGAGGAGACGAAAGCGAATGGGAATAAGGTGGCGTGTGCGGCGCCGGTGGATACGAGTCCGATACCATCAATCAGGACCTCGGCGCGCGAAATCGAAGCTGAGCCACGAGGCAAGACATCGAACGGAACGCTCGTAGCGCGTACAGTCTTGACGATCTCGTTCGATCCAGGCAGCGTGTCGCCGGCAAGCCTGCGCTCGCTCCTGCAAGTCCTCAACGCCCAGATCTGGCGTGTTCTCGAACCTGGGTTTCTAGACCTCAGGATGCCAGACCGCGGTGCGAGCCCGGATACACTCAGCGCGATTGTGGCGCGCGCCAAGTCCTGGCCTGGAATAACCCGCGCAGCATTCGTTCCGATTGGGTCTGACGTTACTCCAGCGGGTCAGCGTATTCCGCAAGATGGGCCCGGTGCCCGTTCATCGGATTATGCAGCTTCGGCAAGCTCGGTTTGGCCGGCGCAAGCGATGCGACAGAACGCCGCATGGTGGTGTGAAAATGGCACATACTCTCCATCGCGAGTTTCAATCGCTGCGATGGAGGCCAATTTCCCGGACTCGATCCCACTGGACCTCGCCGGAAATGTAGCGCTGGTGCAAACCAGTGCGGATACTGGCAACGGCCTCAAGCCACTACTACGTGATTCGCTACTTCGACACGGAGTCGCGGTCGCGTCTCTCATGTCGGCGCAAGGGGACAACGGGATCGGTATCGCGGGTGCGGTCTGGAAATCCTCGCTTACAATGTACTCTCTCAACAAGCAAGGCGACTCCAGTTCGCGCGGCCTGTCATACTTCGAAAAATCGATCGTACCGGCAATTGTCCTGCAGAATCCGAGGATTCTGAGCGCCTCGACAGATTTCAGTGCAGGTAACAACGCAACGGTTGATGAAATCCATCGCCTCGAACGCGGCTCGTACTTGGCACTCGTCGATTTATTGCGCGCACTACCGCAGCTGCTGATCGTCAAGAGTGCGGACAATTTCTCGTATGTCGGTGATTACTCGAACTATCCAAGCTCACGCCGTCGCGGACTACTCGGCGCAGTGATTGCGCTTCATGCCAATTCGGAATTTGCTGACAGAGTCTTGATCGTCGGATCAACGGACAGAAATGGCGCACGTTCTGGGTTTTCGAACGTTTTTACAGGCTCAACGGACATATATGCACCAGGTGGGAACGTTCCGGTTCTGTTACCGAATGGATCGATCGGCTTCACGAGTGGCACGTCATTCTCGACACCGCTTGTTGCGGGCGTAGCTGCGCAGCTGCTGGCGATGGACCCGACCCTGTCTGCTGGTGACGTGAAGGCGCTGTTACTCGCTGGCGCTATCGACAGCGTCGAAAACAGCAACGGCGTGAACGAATTTCCGCACAAGGTCGGCAACACGTCAGAAATTGTGTACGAAGCAGACGCGTATGGGTCGCTGCGACGCCTGTCTTCCCGAAACGGCACTCCGCTTTGCGGTGCAGCGTTCTCACCGTGGCCAGACCCGGCACGCGCGGCGCAGCAACAAGCCTATAGCAATCTCGGCACTCGTGCGGTGAGATACGGCGGAGCCAATACCGAGTACTTCTCGGGCTTCACGACGTCATCGCAAAACCTTGCGCCGGGTGGCCGCCTGCTGTCGTTCGCTCCGGCACAGTTTCAGCAGTTCACCGGAACGACATGGAGCCCCGCGCAATCGTACCAGGATGGGTATCGACGCGCATTTGGCGAGCGCGATTCACTCACCTATCGCCTCGTACCGCGTGGATCAGACACGAGCGATGCGCTACGAAGTGACCTGGAGCTCCGTTTGCGACCGGGTTTCCGCAGTTGGAAGCTACTGGCCGCACTCGGCATTCCGGCATTTCGTGTATTCGGTCAGCCTTCACTCAGTCCATCCGGCACGCGAGTCACCGTACCGATAAGCACCGACACAATCCAGCTGTCGGCGAGCCCAACGAATCTCGCGCTGGCGGATACAACTGGTGTGACCAGTATCACGTTGGTCTCCTCCGGGGCATCGCCGTGGGGCGCGTCAGCATGGCGGCCGGACGGTGGTCGCGCCGTGTATTTTCTCTGGGGATTCCCGGCAGTGGGCCTCCAGACCACACCTATCATCGTCAACTTCGGGTCGGGAACGCCGTCGGTTCACGCACTCCCGCCCGAACCCGATCGACTGCCGATCAGCGCGTCATGGTCGGACGAGGGAAACCGGCTGACGGTGATCGATGTGCGCCTCGACACCCTTGGATTGTCCGACTGCCGACGTCGCGACTTCGGTGTGTCATCCTCTGCGCTTACACTGTTGAATACCACGAACCTGAACACCGCGGATTTCTGTGCATCGGCGGGGTAAACGAATAGCCCGCTCGACGACTACGGACTGGCTCATGCTGGGAACGGCGGCGGCGGCGGTGGTGGTCGTGGCGGTGGTGGTGGTGGTGGCGGGGGAGTCGCACTTTCGATACAAGGCCAATCGTCTCGCTTCAGCCGCAACGCGATTGACTTGCTCGGGCGAGTCGCGGGCCGTGTGCGAATGCCACCAACGCAAACTGCTCGCCGACTGCGCTGAAAGTGCTTGATCGGCTAATCGCCGTGAAAAGAGGATGCGCGCGCTACTGAGCGAAACTGCGCACAATCGATCTGTTCTCGTCACGGAGAGCACGTTGTCGGAGATTTCGAGTTAGCACGTGCGCGTCGTCGGCAAGCTTTTTAGCAGGAGCTGATCGAACATGAGTAAATGATTGACTCGTTGCCACGTCCTGCCGCGACGTTCGAGCAAGCGCGGACAGTTCTTTAGGACGCGGCGCGAGTGTGCTGACGACGGCGTAGGTGCGCGTGCTCTTCGATCAGGGCCACCAGCAGCGCTTGTGCGAGCGGCGCCTACAGGTCACGTCATCGAGGCGGCAGAAAAGCGCGGTTGGTCGACGCTGCTGAACGGCGATTCGTTGCAGGGACTGCCCCAACCCGGTGCTCGCCACTACGTCAGGAGCAATCACGAGACGTGCCTTCGAAAACTCGAACGTGCTGTGATGCTGATCAGGCAGGTTAGAGCTGAACTGCAGCAGTCGCGATTCCTTAGCTGACTGCGCGAGCGCGGTGCGAGGCCAGGTCGCACGCATACGTCGGCTGAGAAAGATCCGAATACGGAAAGATGTCGGCGCCTAATCTGTCGGCGGATGACCAGCGAGTCGCAGTTCCACATTCCCAAACAACGCCCGCCCCACAACCCGCACCGTTCTCCCTGATCGCGCCGCTCGCACAATCGGTTCTTTCATCTCCACACTCGAAAAAATCCCGTGCACATCGCTCTCGATCACGATGTCCGCCGGAAACGTGAGCTCGACATTGCCAAACACCACGTCGACCTCGATCACCGTCACATCGTTCGCGAACACCGCCTCGGTGAAGTCCATCTCGATCGAGCCGAAGCGCGATCCGAATTCAACGTTGGCCGGCACGACGCTGCGCACCCGCTCCTCGACGCTGCTGAACAACACCCGACGCAGCG
>JANMWU010000417.1:0-3712 GCA_031380785.1 Gemmatimonadaceae bacterium | reverse complement strand
TCGGCCAGCAGCGTCGCGATGCGCGCCACGCTCCCTTTGACATCTTCGGCCACTAAAACGATGGTGTGCTGGTTGCCCGTGACTTCCACCGGATAGCCGTCGATCTCGGTGACCAGCACCCGTCCCGCGCCAAGCGATGAGCCCTGCATCACTGCTGTCCGATCGTTGTGCGTGAGCGTGATACGCACTGTGTTCGGATGCACGACGTTGTCATCGCCGAGAGTGGTTTTCTCGAAGGTGTAGTCGAGTTCCTCTCGCTCCATGATGTCGAGGGCGGTGCGCAGGCGTTCGTCATCGGGTCGGAAGCCCATCAGGCCACCGGCGATGGCCTTGTCGGTGCCGTGTCCTTCGCCGGTGCGGGCGAAGGAGCCGTGGAGTTCGATGCGGGCTGACTGCGGTGTGCCTCCCACCAGGCAGCGGGCGAGGAGGCCGAGTCGGCAGGCGCCGGCGGTGTGGGAGGACGAGGGCCCGACCATGACGGGGCCGATGATGTCGAGGAGGGAGACCATGGGCGAAAGGTAGGCGGGGTGCCGGCGGGAATCGTTGCTGCAGTGCGGGACGGGTCGCCGTGCGCAGGTCCGCGGCACAGCACCGTGGGGAGTTGCATACTACTGTGTAGTACACTACTCTGTAGTATATAATATTGGCCGACGGACCGCCCACCGAACTCGTGAATATTCACTTTATTGAAACGAAGCGGTTCACTCATCGAATTCAGGACTTGGGATTGGAACCCGTCCTGCGCGCGCTGCAGGCGGAGCTGAGCGCCAACCCTACGTCGGGTGACCTTGACGCGGGAACCGGAGGGCTGAGGAAGATTCGGATGCCAGATCCTCTGCGTGGAAAGGGCAAGCGAAGCGGCGCGCGCGTTCACTACTTATTCCTGCCGCAGAGCTCCGTGATCTATCTGCTTTTCGTGTACTCCAAAGACGAACTTGCTGCGCTGAGCGCGGCTCAGAAGAAGATGCTCAAAAGAATTGTTGATGTGATCAGAGCCGAATGGCAGGCTCGCAGTCCATAGCGCGTCGCAATTTGTACGCGGAGTTGGTGAATTCGTTGTATCAAATCTACGGGACGTAAGCATCGCGCTGTTTGGGCGCCGTGAAGCAGAACACTGTTGCATCAGAGGGAGAAACTATATGAAGACCGATCTGTTTTCCGCGCTCATAGAGTCTGCGGAAGAGGCGCTCGCGCACGCAAAAGGAAAGCAGCAGCTGCGCACAACCGTACTTCCAGGCGCACCGAGACTCATGGGAGCCGAAGAAGTCCGCAGTTTGCGCGAACGCTTGAATGCGTCACAGGCAGTTTTCGCACACTTTCTCAACGTGAGTACAAAGCTTGTTCAGGCATGGGAATCCAGTCGGCGTCGCCCGGAGGGCGCAGCACTGCGGCTTCTGGAAATCGCGGAACGGGATCCTCGGGCCGTGTTTCGCGGCCTCGTGCTCCCCGATGCCACTCGACGGTCGAACGCACAGCCAGTGAAACCGACGTCCCAGCCAGCGCGACGATCAGCAGCGTCGCGGTCCCGTCCGAAGGCAGGAAAATCGACCACGAACAAGCTCATTTCAGCCTGACGCGTGCCGGCGAACGTTCCATTTCCTCACTGGATCGGAGAGCACGTCAGTACATCGCACGCGTGTTGGGAACACTCGTTGGTCTGGCCGCAGTTGATTGGCATTTCGCTATTTCGCGATCTGGCGCAGAGGTGGCAATCGCAGCCTGCCTTTCGCTGGCACTCATCAGCGTCGGCACGAGATCGACGCGCGTGTGGTTGGAGTCGAGTGGCTCGACACCGGTTGCCGCTTACTGCGCGGAAGGCGAATTGCGATCAGTATGGCAGTCAGTGTCGCTGACCCCGACCTCGCGGACACACCATTCGCGCGATCATGTCGAATCTGCGGCTCACGCTGCAGCGGGATGCCCGAACGGTCTGGCCAATCGCCAGGCTCGCGAGGTCGGCTTGTCGATCCCGCGGGATCAGCCTCGCTAAAACACGAGATCGCCAGGCTTCCGAAGCGCTTTTCCGCTGAACCGATCGCCCGGTCTGGAATGGTGTCGAGAAACGACTACCATCATCAGTATGACGCCGCTGTGACTGCTGTCATCAGTTTGTGTGTGGGTCCGGCGGCGCGGTCGGATAGAAGGCTTCAACTGGGTGCCAGACAGGCGCTGATGCGTTGGGGGGCCAATGTCCGACCGGTCGAGGAGTGTCGCGCGGGTGCAGTTCCTTGGGGCGCAGCGGATCGACATCGGGAACGAGATCATCACGGCCGAGGCGGAGCGGCTCTTCGGCATGCTGGTCCGGCTCAGCGTTCCGCTCGGGCGCATCACGTCGCGGCAGACGATGATGGATACGCTCTGGCCGGGCTCGGACGAGGCGAATGCGCGGCACAACCTTCGGCAGACGGTCTACAAGGCGCGCGAAATCGGCTTGATCGTCGAATCGGGCGAGGATGGCGTGCGACTCGATCCGCGGCACTGGTCGTGTGACTGGGAAGATCCGACGGGCGATGTGCGCGGCGAGTGGCTGCCGGATTATTTCCCCGAGTGGTCCGAAGAGCTCGCGGCCTGGGTGACAGCGCAGCGCGTCGGCGTGCACGCGATGATTCGTCCGCGCATCATCCGCGCATTGCAGACCGCCCGCTCGGCCGGTGAACTGGTGCTGGCTGATCGTTACGCGGTGCAGCTGCTGGATATCGACACGCTGAACGAAGAAGCGACGCTGACGCGTGCCGAGTTGATGGCGATGCAGGGTGCGAAGGTGGACGCATTGCGGTTGCTGGATGTGTATCTGGCGGAGATCGGTCGAGTGGGTGGCGGGCGTGATGCGGCGCTGCCTGCGCAATTGTTGCGTCGCCGGATTGCGGAGAAGTTGCCGGCGGTGAGCTATCAAAGCGTCGGTAAGCATCATGGACCTTTGATCGGTCGCGAGCACGAATCGAAACGTCTCATCGCGGCGCTTTTCGACGCGCGCGCGGGGCGCGGAAGTGGCATTCTGGTGCAAGGACCTGATGGCACTGGCAAGTCGCGGTTGTTGTTTGAAGTGAAGAAATCCGCGTGCCTGCAAGGCGTGCGCGTGATCGAAACTGTATCGGACGCGACGCCGGTCACTGTGCCGTTCACTGCGATGCGCACAATCGTCGCCAGGCTGATTGAGTTGCCTGGCGCCTTGGGCGTCTCGCCGGAATCCCTGGCAACGTTGCGTGCGTGGATCAGGAGTGATGAGCTCGCGCCGGACGACTGTCCGACATTCGAGATCGAGGATCTGCTCGCGGCAGTGTCCGAGGAGACACCGCTACTGATGTTTTTTGAGCATGCCGAACGAATGGATGCAGCGACGGTCGGCCAGCTCGATCGCGTGTATCGGCGCGGTGTGCCGCGGCATCACATGCTCATACTTACCAGCGCAACGCAGGCCACGCCGACGGAGTCGCCGGTGGAGCTGCAGTGGATTGAGCGCGTGTCGTTGCGTCCGATGCAGCTCGCGGACGTACGATCGATCGTGACGGCGGGGGCGGCGGCGGAGTTGCCGCGTGCGAAGCCGGATCAGATCGCGTGTGCGTCAGTCTTCGCGGAAGGCGTGCCGATGTACGGCATCGAGATGCTGGGGCTGATGCTTGATTCGGGGTCGCCGGATGTGATTCCGTGGCGGGTGCAGACGGCGGTGGATCGTGCGATGCGGGAACTCAGCGAGTTGCAGTGGAGGATTCTG
>JANMWU010000407.1:0-15274 GCA_031380785.1 Gemmatimonadaceae bacterium | reverse complement strand
GACCGGCGATCGCCGGTGCCGATCCGTCGTATCCACAGTGCATTTCGGTGACAGTGCATTCAATCACGCGCGCGCGTGATTGAATGCACTGTCACCGAAATGCACTGTGGATACGACGGATCGGCACCGGCGATCGCCGGTCGATCCTTTCGTGTCGCAATCGCCATCATCACGTCGTGAATGAAGCGGGCCAGTCGCGCCGAGTGCTCGTACTCGATGTACTGCGGCTCATCGGTCAGCTGATGGTAGTCCTGCGCGTAGCCAAGCGAGAAATACGTCACCGGGATGTCCTTGCGGACGTAGTTCACCTGATCGCTGCGGCAGAAACGGTTGAGCGGATTCGCCGTCACGTCCCACGACTTGTCGAGTGCCATCACTTCAACGCGAGTGGCATTGACCGAGTCGATGATGTCTCCGAATTCCCGCGACAACCGACGCGCACCAAGCGTCTGCACCGACGCCGGACCACCGAACTTCACCTGATCCACGCGACCCTTGCCAACCATGTCCATGTTGTGCGCGGCGACGATCTGCGTGAGCGGCACCGTCGGATGATCGACAAACCACGATGAGCCGAGCAGTCCCCCTTCTTCACCCTGATGCGACACGAAAAGAATCGAGCGCTTCGGCTTTTCGGCGGCAAACTGTTCCGCGATCTCGAGCAGTACGACGGTACCCGAACCGTCGTCATCGGCACCGTTGAAAATCGAGTCTCGACGGGGGGGTCGCACGCGACGGGCGGCCGCGATGAGCGAATCGATCTGTTTCTGCTGCGCCGCAGTGGGTGTGCAGGCGCCGTCATTTACGCCCTGCTTCCGCGTCACCGTGTTCACCGCGCGCAGCGAATCGTGATCCAGTGCGATCGGGCTGCTGCCGATGTGATCATTGTGCGCGCCGACCAGCACGTACTCCGATGCCAGCGCCGGATCGGAACCCGGCAGAATCGCAATGACATTTCGCGCCGGCGCGACGGACGGGTTCCACGCGTACGTCCACGAACCCGACACTGGTGCGCCGGCCGTACCGACGGTGACCTGATCAAGGCTGCCAGTGAAAAGCTGCGCTGCCGCGGACGATGAGATGGTGGCCTGGCCAATTCCGTTCGTGACCGGCGTCGGACGCATCGTCGGCCGCGGCGCGAATGCAGCAGCCACCGTGGCTGGCGCCATCGATTCGAGGCCGACGATCAGCACCCCAACCGCTCCCGCGTCCTGCGCGCGTGTGTCGCGCACAGCGGGTGTCGAAGCCGCACGACGTACCGGCGCGCGCCCGGACGCTTCGGCGGCAATCACCGCGGCGGCACCGAACATGTCGGGACGCGCATCACAACTCTGGAACGACGCCGGTGCACCTGATGCTGCACCCACCACCTGCGACGCTTGTACGGCGCGGAAGACCGCCACTTTGCCGCGGAACATCGCCGGATCGAGCGTGACAGCGGTGTCGCCCCATCGGCCCGCGAACACCGTTGGCACGTTGTCGAATGTGGCCTGTGTCGCAATTCGCGCGGACGCCGACGGCGTCATCGGAATCCAGTCGGCCTTCGCGCGCAACACCGCACCGCGCGCGCTCAGGCGCGATGCACTGCTGTCGAACGCAACGGCCCCGAACGGCAGCACCTGAAAGAATGTGCCGCTGTCGCCAGCCGGCTTGAGACCGAGCCGTTTGAATTCGCGCGCGATGTAATCGGTGCCCTTCGCGTTGCCGGCTTCACCGATGCGGCGACCCTGCATGGAATCATCGGCGAACTGATAGAGACGTGTACGCAGATCGTTCGCCGTGATTGCAGCGGTCGTTGGCCGCGGCGCCCATCTGCGCGGGCCTTCGTCGGGCCAGACCGTGGCGGCGGCAGGTTGCGTCGCACCGGACTTGCGCGCGGATTGCGCGTGGGCAACGGTGGGTTCGCTCGCCAGCGCGAGCATCGCACCGACAGTGATACTGGAAATCAGCGACGGTGAACGAGGCACGATGCGTTGAATGTGGCGAGGAATCTTTGACCGCGACATCGGTGCGCAACCAAACAACGTCGGACGGCGCAGCACGCTGGCGCCGTCCGACACTCATTGGTCACGTTCGATGGGGAGAAGCTACGGGATGAACGGGGAGCGCGTGATCTTGAATACGAACGTCTGCTCCACATGTTGTGCGACCTTCTTCTCACCGATTGACGCCGGCCGGAACTTCATCCGCGGCAAGGCCGCGCGCACCGCTTCGGCGAACCCCGACTGATCGGTCTCGATGACACCGAACGACGCCACTTCGGCGTGCCCGGTCGAGTCCACCACGAAGCTCACTCGCGCGGCTCCCTCGATCTGCGCCTTCAGGAGGGAATCGGGATATGTCGGTCCCTCGCTGGTCGGATCGCGCTCAGCGGCGTTGTCGACTTCGATCTCGCTGAAAATCCCTTCCGGATTGCCCGGCGGCTGGTCGGGCGGCGGAGCGATTGCCACCTCCTCGGTCGGCGGTGGCGCTTCCTCCGCCGGTGTCGCCTTCCTGGGCGCGGCCAGCGTGGGAAGACCGGTGCCCAGCAAGCCGACATAACTGATGTGCTCCTGTACCGGCCGCGGCGACGGCTGCATCAGCGGATACATGAATCGTGTTGAGACGAACGGGTCGTCTTTCGCGAGCGGATGCACGGGCGGCGGGACGACCAGAGCGAACCAGGTCACCAGCGCGTGGGCGGCGATGCTGATGCCCACGCTCGTCAGCGAAATCACCGCGCCGGTGCCGGCCGAGCCGTAGTTGGTCATGACGCGTGTCACCCGTCGCACCGCCAACCGGCGGTGAACGTTCACATGTCGTGCTGTCAGTCGAAGTGACAAGAGACACCTCCCCTGTAAGCCTGGCCATTCACGGTGCTCGTTGGGATAAGACGCATCACCGTGATTTGAGTATTGCAGTTGGAACTGGCTACGGCCAGTGTGTCCCGCAGTCACTGTCGGGCTCTGGACCCAACTCCGGCCCTGCCTGCTGCGGCCGCTGTCCGGTCAGCGCTCCTCGCCTGCGGTATCTTTCGGCGGCACCTCCCACGTTCTCCGACTCCTCGACACACAAAGAAATTCCCGGCATGCCCTTCGAATTTCTGCTGTTTTCGGTCACCGATCGCATCGCGACCATCACCGTAAATCGACCCGACAAGCTGAATGCCCTCAGCGCGGCGCTCATCGGGGAGTTGGGCACCGCGATCGATCAGGCGGTTGCCGACCCGGGCGTGGCGGGAGTCATCCTGACCGGCGCCGGGCGCGCATTCGTGGCTGGCGCCGATATCAGCGAACTGTCCGGCCAGACGCCGATGGGTGCCGTGGCGCGTGCCCGACGCGGACAGGAGATCTTTGGCCGCTTCGAACGCAGCCCCAAGCCGACCATCGCCGCCGTCAACGGCTTCGCGCTGGGTGGCGGTTGTGAGCTCGCCATGGCCTGCCATCTCCGCATCGCCGGCGAATCTGCAAAGTTTGGACAACCGGAAGTGAAGCTCGGCATCATCCCCGGCTACGGCGGCACACAGCGCCTTCCACGCCTGGTCGGAACCGGGCGTGCGTTGCAACTGCTGATGACAGCCGAAGTGATCGACGCCGCCGAGGCGTTTCGCATCGGCCTCGCCAACAAGGTGGTACCGAATGACGAACTGCTCGCGTCGGCCACGGCGATGCTCAACGCCATGCTCGCCAACGGGCCACTCGCCGTCAGCGCCTGCATCGATGCCGTGGTGCGCGGGCAGGACATGTCGCTCGCTGACGCACTCGCCTTCGAAGCGGCCCACTTCGGTACACTGTCGTCCACCGGCGACATGAAGGAAGGCACGGCCGCGTTCCTCGCCAAGCGACCGCCCGCCTTCGTCGGCGCGTGAGCGCGAGCGTAGTTGCGGACGCCGCGCCGCCGGCGGCGCGCGGCGCGGCATCGGTGCGGGTGACACGGCTGACCCTCACCAGTTTCCGTAACTACGAACGGGCCACGCTCGACATGCCAGCCGACGGCGTCGCGCTGCTCGGCGACAACGGACACGGCAAGACGAATCTGCTCGAGGCCATCTACTACCTCGAACTCTTTCGCAGCGCACGCGGCGCGCGCGACAGGGATCTGGTACGATTTGGTGACGCCGGGTTCCACGTTGCTGCCGCACTCGACGCATCGCCGCGCGGCACGCTGAGCGTAGCGGCAGGCTTTGACGCCGCCACGCAGAAAAAGAAAGTCACGCTCGATGGCGTGGAAATCACACGACTCAGTGACGCCATCGGTGCCGCCCCCGCCGTGCTCTTTTCACCGGCCGACGTGGCCCTGGTGCGCGGCGCACCGGCTGAGCGCCGTCGGTATCTCGACGTGATGCTGGCGCTCGCGGATCGGCAGTATCTGCTCGCGCTGCAGCGCTATCGTCACGCGCTGGCGCAACGCAACGCCGCGCTGCGGGCGCTGAATGGACACGCACGCGACGGCGAGTCGCTGGATGCGGTTGAGGCGTTCGAACCGGCGCTCGCCGATGCCGGCGCAGTCATGCTCGTCAAACGACACGCATGGGCTGCTGACGCGGCGCCGGCGTACGCCGACGTGCTCGATGCCATTGGCGAACGCAGCAGCGTCTCGCTTTCGCTCAAGCGCTGTGGTGGCACGCGCGCGGACGAAACGGAGCTTCGCAGCTGGCTGCGCACCACGCTGGCAACACAACGTCTGCATGATGTTCGACGCGGCACAACGCACGCCGGTCCGCATCGTGACGAGGTGATGCTGTTGCTCGACGGACGCGATCTCCGCAGCTTTGGCAGCAATGGGCAGCAGCGCAGTGCCGCGATCGCGCTGCGCATGCTGGAGGCGCGCACGCTGCAGACCGCGCTGGGCACCGCGCCGCTGCTGTTGCTGGACGATCCGTTTGCCGAGCTGGATGCCGACCGCAGTGCGCGGATACTCGGCCTGCTGGGAAGCCGCGGCCTGGGGCAGGTGGCGCTTGCCGTTCCGCGCAGTGAAGACATCCCGCGCGCACTCACCGGCCTTCAGACGGTACGCGTCCGGAACGGCATGCTCACGCCCGACGTATGAGCGGGCCGAAGAAGCGCGGACAGCCCGTCAGTATCGCCGACGTGATGGCCGAAATGCTGGCGCGGAAAGGGATGACCGAACGCATCGCGCAGGTCGGTGCAATGGATGACTGGGCGACCGCTGTCGGCGCTCAGATCGCGTCCGTCACCGAGCCGCTGTCAGTCACTGCAGACGGCGTGCTCTGGGTCCGCGTGACAACGGCGGCGTGGATGAACGAACTCAGTTTGCTCGCTCCGACGCTGCTGCTCCGGTTGAATGCCACACCCGGACGAGCGCCGGTAAAACAGCTGCGATTCCGGCTCGGCCGCAGCTGACCGTCAGTGCGGTGCTGCGGCGATCATGACACCCGGCGACGCTGGCAGATTTGTGCTGAAGAACTGCGCGATGCGCTCGCCGTAGTGCGCGTCGACCCTCCAGTACTGGCCATGTCCCGCTCCCGCGATCAGCCATCGCTGGGCAGAGGGCCCGATCAGTGTCGCCAGACGTTCTCCATCGGTCGGACAGACATCGCGATCGTTGCCGCCATTCACCACCAGCACCGATCGCGGAGCAAGGCGGCGCGCGGCGGCGGTGAGGTTCATGGCGCTGAGATCGTGGCCGCGAAGTCTGTAGACCAGCAGCGCCCCTTCAGAAAAGAGCCGGTTGTTGTGTGCGTACGAAAAGCGCACATGGTCCGAGTAGTCGAGTGGTGCGCCGGCCGCGATCACCGCACGCACCCGTGGCTCTTCGGCCGCGAACTGCACGACCGTCGCCGCACCGAACGAGAATCCGTAGAGCCCAATCCGGTTCGTGTCCACGTCGCGCCGGCGCACAACGGTATCGAACACGGCGCGCATCGCCGTGACGCGTCCGGCAGTCATCTGCACGGCGCCAGTACTCTCCCCCAGGCCCGGAAAGTCGATCGCCACAACGCCGTGGCCACGCGCAATGAGTGCGTGAATTTCGTACATCAGTGAAGTGCGATCAGACTGAGTGCCGTGAGCCAGCAGGATTGTCGCTCCGCCGCGTGGCGGAATGAACCACCCGTGCACGATCCCGACCGGCGACAGGATTGCCCACGATTCTGCGCCACGCGCCGCCAGATCTGCCGGTGTCCCGATCACGCCCGGCTGACGCGCGATCTCGTCACGTTCCGCGCGAAATCCGCGTGCCAACTGCCCGACCGTCGCGAGCATCCCGAGACTCACGATCACCAGCATTGCGGAGAACCACTGTCTGAACTGCGGCATCATCCGACCTGGCGGCGATCATCGAGAAAGTGTTGCACCTGTTGTATCAACTTCGCGCGCGCTGGTGGCACCGTGAACGTATGATCAGCGCCCTGCACCACGGAGAGTTCGATGCCGGGCATCTCGGCGATCTGACGCGCGGGAAGGCGCATCACGCGCTCGACTTCGTCGAGCCCCGCGTCATCGGCACCGAACACCAGGAATGCCGATGCGCCGCGCGCTGCCAGACGCCTGAACGCGCCATGCACGTCGGAATTGTTGCCGGTGACGATGCGCGTCAGGAAGGTCACACTGCGTGCAACTGTTCGGCGCGTCACGCTGGCGATGATCCCTCGCGCGTTCAGGTCTCCCTGCAACGCACGCCGCCAGACAGCAGGATCGCGCCACGCGCGCAGATAGAATGCCGTGCCTTTGAACTGCCGCTGGATGTACGCCTCGACGGTGTCGCCGGGTTCCCAGCGAAAGGTGACGATGTTGATCAGGATCAGTGCCGAAACGCGCGGATCAGATACTGCGGTGTGATACGACAGATAGGCTCCGGAGCAGAGGCCGGCGAAGACGAATCCATCCGGCGCAAAGTCTGCGTCGAGATAGTTCATCACGGCCACCGCATCCTGCTGCGATTCCATCGCATACAGGGTGTTCTCGGCTATCCCAATCGGTGGCGTGCTGTCACCGAGGCCACCAACGTCGAACCGGAGCACCGTGTAGCCGTCGCGCGCGAGCGTGCGGGCCAGCGTCACCATCAGTCGCGCCGGACCGATGTGATGGTTCGAGCCAACATTCGGCAGGATCACGATCCGACTTTTGCGTCGCAGCGTTGCGCGCGGCGACGTCAGAATGCCGAAGATGCGCCCATCGTCGCCAATGCGTCGAGACTCCTCGACAAAGTCGTCGCCGACCAGTGGCTCTTCCTCCGGTGGTCTCGGTATCACCGTGCCACACTCGGGATGCCGCGACACCATCCACTCCGTCACAGCGGCAATCGCGTCCAGCGGCGGAGTCGAGTCGTACGCGTCACGCATCATGCGCTCATAGCCACCCACGTCACTCAGCACCACGTCCGCGATGTGCTCACTGAACTGCTGATGGAGCGTCGGGTCCGTGGCGAGATCGTCGCGCTGCAGCAGCAGCATCGCGCGACAGCCGGGAACCAGCTTCGGCAGCTTCAGGTCAGGCAGCGTCGCTTCGAGTTCCGGCGGAATGATGAACCCGCCTGCCGATATCAGCGAATCCACCGGTGTGTCCCGCAGCGCTGCGAAGGCGCGCGCTTCACGAAGGAACTGGCGACCCGACGCGTACGGTGCCCATAACACCAGCGATTGCACATCACTGCGCCCGGCGGCGGCCACGGCCGCAATCGTAGCGCCAAGCCGCAGCCCGAAAAAGGCGAACGACTGCACATCGAGACGTGCCTTGAGCATGTCCGCTGCCGCGTGTGTGCTCTCAATCCACGCCTGCGCTCCGCCGGCCGTCGATTCGTCACCGATCGAATCACCAGTGCCACGATAGTCAAAGCGGAGAACGACGAAGCCCTGCGCGCAGAGCGCCTGCGCCAGACGGCGGTACGACCGATACACCCACAGCCACTCGGCGCCGAACGGTGGGCATAACACAACCGCTGTGCTGCGGCATTCGCTGTCCGGCAGATGCAGCCAACCGGCGCAGCCGGAGAAAGTGAGGTGTGTCTCGCTCATGGCACCGTCAGCGTCTCGACCGCACCGAGCGCCGACACGACGAGCGGCGCGCGGCCGACCTGCACCACCCGTTCTTCATTGGGCGCGAGATGGAAATAGCTGTCACTCGCATCCGCACCGTCGATGACGACAGTGTGCGCGAACTCACGCGTCCGCACCCGCAGCGTGCTGCCGTCGCGCTCCGCTTCGAGACCGATGCGGGCGCGCACCGGGATCGGCCAGCCGGCCGGAAAATAGAACGCCGGTGCCGCCGAACCCCAGCGCGCCACCACCAGGTCGCACGCGGACGCCCCGTAGCGCCACGCGCGCTGCACATCGGACAAACGCCCCAGGATCGCGTCAGTCGCAAGAACGACGTGGTCGCGCCCGGCCACCGTCGGCTGCGTAACGTGTCGCTCGGTCAGGGCGCCAGCCGCGTACAGCTCGATGATCAGCTCTGCCTCGCGTGGCGCCTGGTGCTCATTCAGCAGATGCATTTCGAGCCCATTCAACCCTTCATCGATCAGGAATACCGCCTGCGGGGACAGTGCGCGGCGGAGATAGTGCATCGCCGCCTTGGGACGGCCGGCGGAATCGCGCAGACCGAGGCCGGTGCATGGCCAGAGGTCCTGCCAATTCCAGATCAGGGCACCGCTGCAGCGACGTGATGCGCGCCACTCGGCGTATGTCGCCGCCATGATTTCGCCCGGCAGGATCTCGAAGAGCGTCATCCACAGCGCGGGGTCGTCGCGTTCGAGCGCAACCGGATCCAGCCCGTAGCACTCGCGCACGTAATACCGCTGCGCCTCTTCGAAATCGCCGATGCCTGTCTCTCCACGCGTCACGCGCTGCGCCCACGGTACATCGCTCCACTGCGCCTGCGACGCGCGCGACGGCACCTGCGCAAAGCCCAGGCACTCCGGCGTGAAACGCACCTGACTTCGGCGCGCGTCATCCAGTGGCCGCCGAAACACGCCGACGCCGTAGTAGTGCGACCAACCTTCACGGGGCAAGACTATTGGAACGGACCCGCCAGGTGTCCCGTCGACGTACGGCAGGTCGGGGCGAATCGCGGCACAGCGTTCGGGGAGTTCGGTTGTGAAGAACGCGGGCGTCGCCACGGGTTTGCCGACGAGCATCGCCTGCATCGTCACTTCGCTGTTGCCGCACAGCACGCTGAGACAGGCGCGCGTCTGCGTGCGACGCAGGAACTCTTCCGCTTCCGCTTTTACCAGCGCGGCAAACGATGCGTCGGTAAAGGGATAGTCCATGCTGGCGAACATGAAGTCCTGCCACACCAGAATCCCGAGTCGATCGCATTCCGCGTAGAACGCGTCCGATTCATACAGTGTATTGGCGGTGACGCGCAGCATGTTCATCCCGGTCGCGCACACCATTTCCAGTGCGGGCGTGACGTCATCGCTGAAACCGATCGGATCGGTCGGCCCCCAGCAGGCGCCGCGACAGAACAAGTCAACGCCATTGACCCGGATCCCGAACGGGTCAGTGCGCTCGATTGTCCGGAACGCGACGTCGTCGTGCCACGCACCGCTGTCGAGGCCAAGACGGAATCGTGGCTGCGCACCATGCGTGTGCGGCCACCAGCGTTCAGCATTCCGGATGCGCAGCGTCGCCTGCCACTGATCGCCGCGCAGCGCTGCCTGTTGATCGGCGAGGCGCAGCGTCGCACGCGATGTGTCTATCGGCGAGCCGCTCCACGTGACAACACCGTCGTGACCATCGAGACCCACTGTTACCGCGACGTTCTCAACCTCACGTCGCACCAGTCGCACTGCGCGCCACGGCCCGATCGTGCCGTACAGTGGACTGAACGCGGGCATACGACCAATCGCCGTGGTCCTGACCCAGCGCCATTGCTGATCCAGCAATCGTGTACGCCAACGCGGTCGCGGCTTGCGCGGCGTGAAATCGACCGGCGCAAACCGGATCTCGAGCTGATTGTCCGCCGCCAGCGAGACCGGAATCCGGAGCGCTGCGAACATCGATTCGCATCGGCCGACCACCTCGCCGTTCAGCACAACTTCCGCTCCGGGCGTCAGACCGTCGAACTCGAGACGATTCTCGTCACCGCCCGGAAACCGACAACGAAACACCCAGAGTTCGTCATCGAAGGGCGCCGCGTCACCGAGCTGCCATTCGCCGCGGTGCTGGAGCACACCGGCGACCGTGCATGGAACCGAGACGTCGATCCATGGTCCTGCGCTGCGCGACACTTCCCACGCACTGAGCCGCCGCGCGTTCATGCCGAGGCGAGTAGCTCCATCGCTGTGTCCCAGTTCTCCGCCATACCTGACAGCGCGTCGTGGGCGTCAAGCGGCCGCCCGCGATTCGCCGCCCGCGCGCCCTTCAGAATCAATGTCTTCGCGCCACTGGAGATTTGATCGCATGCATCTGCGGCCGCTGTCAGCGCGGGATCGAGCCACCGCAGGTATTCGGCGGCGAGTTCAAATGCCGCACCGCACTGCCGCAACGACACGAACGCGTATGCGTGCCAGTAGTCGAGGCCCTGCTGCGTCACACCGTCCGTTGCGAGCCGCGCTGCGAATTCCCGCATCGGATTCCGCGCCGGCACACGCGTCATCGTGTCGCGCAGCGTCCGGCGCGATACCGCGCGCAGCTCGGCCTCGGACCGCTGGCGCACCATGTCGAACTTCGCGAACTCGCAGTAGAGCGCAAGCTCGCGTGATGCGAAGACCGCGTCGAAGTCGTCGCCGCTGAGGGTATGGAACCCCGCGTTATGGAAGTAGTCGCAGCGGCCGTCTTCCATCTGCGTGATGCCAATCGTTGTCTTCGTGTGTTGCCGCCGATAGTCTGTCGCGGCCGTGTCGGGCAGGTAGAACGCATCTGCTTCCGCCAGCACAACCCGACCGCGCGCGAGTTGCTCTTCTGCGGCAGCCCGCAACCCCTTCCAGACGATCAACTCTTCAACCTCGATACCGTACAGCGCACGCAGCGCGGAGAACTCCGGCTTGAAGAACGTCCAGTGGTCGCCTTCGAAATCCACGCGCAGTGTGAATGCCAGCATGGCGATCGGCTCGAGCCCCTTCGCGTGCAGGAGCTCGATCCACAGGTCTGCATAGCAATTCGTTTCGATCCACGCCCGATCGCCGCGGTGCAGTGCATGCGGCACATACGGAGCCGAATCGATCAGCTCCACAGCAGACTCCGCACGGCCGCCGGCCACGATTTCGGATCAAACCCGTGAACCTTGAACAGCGCCAGTACGCAGCGCTCCATTCCGAAGCCAAGACAGGCCGTCTGCGCCAGTGATCCATCCGGCATGCGGATGTCAAACTCGGACGTGAAGTGCTCGCGGTGAAAGTTGAACGACATGATCGCCGTCGGTTTCTCCACCGAGTCAATCGGAACGACGACTTCGAACTTCAGTCCCTGCTCCTTCTGATTGGCAGCCAGCATCTTTCCGACGCGACCGAAAAACGGATCAGACGCCGCTTCCAGAATCACCGGCAGCCCAAGCGATTTGAGCAGCGCCACACCGCGTTCCATCCACATCGTACGCCACCGCAGAACCGTCTCCTCGTTTCCGATGCGGATATTCTCGCGCATGCGAAACATTTGCATGCGCGCCGGATCGAGTGACGGCTCGTGGCGAAAGCAGTACGCCCAGATGTCGATCAGGCGACCATCCTCCGGCACCGTACCGGTGCAGAGCGGATACACCGGATAGCAGGCCGATGCCGTCAGGCACACGTCCGTCATCGTCTGCAGGTCGGCCCACGGTTGGTGCGACTCGAGTCTTCCGACGAGCTCCCGGTGCTGCGTCTCAGTGCCGGTGAAGCTGAAGATCGAGCCGGCGAGATGCGGAAACGACTTCAGGAATCCCGCCTTTTCGAACACCTTGCGGTTGATCGCCGGCGGGAAATGCATCTCCTCGGGATTGTCGGGACGAATCGTGCGCGTCAGGCAATTGTCGAAGTGCCGCATCACATCTTCAAACACCGCGCCACGGCCCGGAATTCCATCCACGCCGGTGGGCAGCAACAGCTTGTGCGCCACCAGTTCGTCGTAGAAACTCACGTGTCTTCCTTGAGGATGAGCGCCAGCTGCGCGTTGGTCGCGTAGATGCGATCGTTACCAACCATCAGCGCCGCCGACAGTGCGTCGCGCAACGGGCGGCCGAGGCTGAACGGCGTGTTGTTCTTGTACGCCGAGATCCCACAGATCTGCATCGACTGATACACGATTTCGAAGACCTGCTGTGACGCCGAAATCTTCAGGTTGTTCATCTTCAGCGCGAAGGCAACCGTGGATAGCGTATCCACGCCGTCACGCATGCGCTCTTCGCAATCGCGGGCGACTTCGTACACGGACGCGCGCATCGTCTGCAGTGCATTCATCGCTTCCGCAAGGCGGATCGCCGTCGCCGGCACTGTGCCGGGCTTCTTGCGCGCATCGGCGCGCACGAACGCCCGCGCACGGCTCACCGCACCGGCCGCGATGCCAAGCCACAAGCCCGACCAGAGGATGTGCGAAAATGGCACCATCGTATGACTCGCGATGGTGGCAAACTCGACATCGAGAATCTGCGCCGTCCGGCCGGTGGCGCGCAGCCTGAAGCCGTTACTGCATGTGCCGCGCATGCCCAGCGTATCCCACGTGCTCGTCTGCTCCAGCACGAAATCGGCCTTTCGCGCCAGCACGAGCACCTGGTCACTCGCCGGTGCCGCTGCGTCACGACGTGTTGTGATGAGCAGATCATCCGCATGCCCGCCGTACGAAATCGTCGTCGCGTCCTTCTCCAGGCGGAACGAGCACCCTTCGCGTTCGACCGCGCAGACACTCGATCGCATGTCGCCACCGACACCGACTTCCGACGTCACCGACGCAATCAGATTCTGATGCGCCACCAGCTCGCGGAGGTAGGTGCGGAAATAGTCGCTGTCGCCGCAGTGCCGCACGATCGCACCGACCTGAATCTGATGCATCGCGAACACCATTCCGGCCGCGGCGCACTGTTCGCCGAGCGCTTCGCACATCGACGCGAGATCGCGCATGCTGCAGCCCATCCCACCAAATTCGACTGGGACGAACGCGGAAAGCGTTTTCGCATCCTTCAACGCATTGATCGCCTCGCTCGGAAAGCGTGACGTCTGATCAACATTGTCGGCGTGCGGGGCGGCGTACTCACGCCCGATCCGCTGTGCGAGGGCGTGCAGCTCAGACCGAATCACGACACGAGTTCGCTGATGGCGTTCTGCATTGACGTAATGCTCTCGAACACGCGGCGCGTGAGCATGCGGTCGGGAAACTCGATGTCGAACGCCGCCTCGAGCCCCAGCATGACGTTCACACTCGCCAGCGAGCTCAGGCCTGCCAGATAGAGCTCATCGCCATCCGCCAGCGACCCCACTTCCACCGACAGCCTGCCGTGGGCCTTCAGTACCGTCCTGATCCGCTCCGTATCGACCACACGCTCCTCCGGTGAAATCCAGAAAGACAGCCTTCTTCAACGCTGCGAATTTGACCGTGGCCTTACGCCACGGGAGCGACGACGGCACTCGGCTGCGACCGCCGCCAACAGGCGTTTCCGCAGCCCATGCGGCGTGCGGCGACCCGCCGTGGCCTCGGCACAGTTCGTGTTGCTAAAACGATCCTTGTTGTGCGATGTAACCGCAGGAGAGGCGCCTATCGCCGGCGCCGAGCCCACTGAGCCTCTGCCGGCCACCGCCATCGCTGCTGACTCCCAACACAGCCAGCTCCGGATGCCGCTGCCGACGAGTGCATCCCGGAGTTCGACTCTACCTGGCGACCTGACTACACATCGAGTCGGCGTTCGTACGGCACCGACTCGCCACACTCGATGTAGCGCTTAAGAATGCGCAGATACATCGCCCAGCAGTACGACGAAATCCGGAAATGCTCCGTCACACGAGCCCAGCCTGAGTGCTCAAACCTGAGCCACGTCATGTCGTCGCGCTGTTCGAGTGTGAACGAGATGGTGGTGCCGATCCAATCGTCGGCGGAGTTCGTCACCACCAGTGCAAATTCGCGGTCCTGCACGCAGCGGGTCACACGCGCCCGCCAATCGTACTCGGCACCGAAGAACAGTGCGTAGTCGGCGTCGAGTTGTGATTCTCCCTGCGCAGCAAGCGTCCACCAGGCGCTGAAGCCAGCCGGTTGGCTTATCGCATCGAAGACCTCTGACAGCGGTGCCCGGATCGGCAGGTCGTGAAAGATGTCGGGCATGAAAAGTGTCGTTTCGAAGATCAGTCGTGATGCAAGCCGAACGCCGTACATATCGAATCGTACATTCACTTCTGGTGCACACCATCGATCCACCCTTTGCGCACGTCGCGAGCGCTACGGTGTCACCGAATCGAAAATCCTGACCTGAGTCCAGAAACTGCCGCATTCGGCGCGGAATCGATCGTGTTCGGGATGCACCTGATACGCTTCCTCAGCCGCAGCGTCGTCGAACAGCAGCACCAGCGCGTAGCTGTAACTGCGATCGATGACGGGACGATCTGTGGCGGCCGGCACACCGAAGTACCCCTGACGCACACTCGGCAATGCACACAAACGCGGCAGCCACGCCACGTAACGATCGCGATCTGCGGCCGGCAGGTCGGGGCGAAGCCAGAAATACACGGCGTGTACGAACATCGGTGGCGATCTCCAGGAGCTGCGACTTGCCGCGAGGGTGACACAATGCGATACATCACGCGCGACGACTGTGATGCCTGCCGCAAACTAACGCAAATGTTGCGTACCTGATTGCGACATCGCACTCGCAACGCCGTCTGAACGTGGGATGAACACCATGCAACACGCCGTGTACCAGCGCGCGCTCCCGCGTGTGACTGGAGCGCTCGTCAACCGACCCATCGCCGCCCGGAGATCGTCCATGTCACGCACCGCTTCACGTTCCCTGATCACGCTTGCTGCCATTCTTTGCCTTCCGCTTATTGCCGCAGCGCAGGCAACGCAGACAGCAACGCCTGCGGCGAAGCCTATGCCAACGGCGAAGCCCGCCACGGCCGCAAAGGTCGCGGCAGCTCCTGCCACCGCCACTCCCGCGGCTGCGACGCCCTCCACTGCTGCAACTGCCCGCCCGCACGCCACCGCGGCAGCCGCGGCGCCGCCAAAGGCGGCAATGGCTGCAGCGCCGGCGGCCAAGCCAGCGACAACAGCAGCAGCACCCGCAGCCAAGCCAGCGACAACAGCAGCACCGACGCCGACCGCCGCCAAGCCTGCGGCGGCTGCTCCTGCCACAGCCGCTCCAGCCGCCGCCGCTGGTCCAGCACGCGACGCGCGCGGTCGGTTCATTGCGAAGAGCGCCGCACCAGCCGCCGCCAATCA
>JANMWU010000381.1:0-7798 GCA_031380785.1 Gemmatimonadaceae bacterium | reverse complement strand
CGAGATCGACGCGTACCCGCGTGAGTGGCCCGCCAAATCGCGTGTACAGCCGCATCAGCAATACCGCCGACACCGCGGCCAGCCCGGCCACGAGTCCCCACCACAGTCCGGCCGGCCCCAGCCCGACGCGGTATGCGAGCAGCAGACCAAGCGGCAGGCCGACGGCCCAGAAACCAAGGATGTTGGCGATCATTGCAGCCCGCGTATCCGCTGCACCGCGCAATGCGCCGCCGGCGATCGCCTGCAAGCCATCAAACAGCTGAAACACGCCGGCCAGTGGAATGAACGTGGCCGCGAGCGTGATCACATCCGGTTCCGAGACATACGCGCTCGCCAGCAGCCGCGGAGCGACGAGAAAGATGGCGGTCGTCAAAGCCGATGCAGCGAGCCCGATCATCAGCGCCGCCACGGCCGCGCGCCGCGCCGCCGGTGCATCGCC
Source organism: Gemmatimonadaceae bacterium (assembly GCA_031380785.1). Lineage (GTDB taxonomy): Bacteria > Gemmatimonadota > Gemmatimonadetes > Gemmatimonadales > Gemmatimonadaceae > JACMLX01. The sequence continues at coordinate 7,359 of JANMWU010000381.1, read as the reverse complement.
GCGGCCGATTGCCTGCCCCACCAGCACCGCGGCGGCCGCACCGATGCCGAGTGGCATCATGAACGTGAAACTGGCGAGGTTGATGGCCACCTGATGCGCCGCCAGTGTGCTGGTCGCCTGAGCCCCCATCAGCAACGCCACGGCATTGAATACGCCGACTTCCAGCAGGTACTGCACACCAACCGGCATGCCGATCCGCAGCATCCGCCGCAGCGGTGCAATACTGAACAGCAATGGATCGCGTTCGCGGAGCAGCGGCAGCAGCACATCGCGCGCGGTCCACATCAGCAGCAACGGAAGTGATGTGCGCCCGACGACACTGGCGATGGCCGAACCGTTCACACCCAGCGCCGGTGCGCCCAGATGCCCGTTGATGAAGAGCCAGTTGCAGGCGGCGTTGATCAGATTCGCAACGATCACGCTGGTCAGAACGGGGCGCAGACGCTCCATCGACTGCAAGGTCTGACGCAGCACCACGAATGACAGTGCACCCGGCAGACCGAGTATCGAGATGTGCACTATGCGCGTGGCGACCGGAATGATTGCCGGCGGCTGATGCAACGCCCGCAGGACCGGCTCGGTCGGCAGCAGAATCAGCGCCAGCGGAAAGCACAGCGCAGCGGCCAGCAGCAGTCCTCGTTGCAACGCACGACGCACCGCCGGCTGGTCGCCGGCGCCGACGGCCTGACTCACCAGCGCGTCACAGCCCACCAGCGTGCCCATGCCAATCACCACCACCGTGAAGTAGTAGATGAGTGCCAGTGAGACCGAGGCCAGCGCGGTTGCGGAGAGATGGCCGACAAACAGGATGTCCACGACATGCATGCTCATCATGCCCATCTCGACCGCCATCACCGGCAGCGCCAGCTGGATCAGCGCGCGCAGATCAGTGGCGGTCGGGCGCAGCAGCACCGGCACGCGTGACGCGGGAGTGGTCGATGACAATTCGCGGGACATGGTCGCTAAACTGTAATCCGTTGCCCCGCATTTCCCCGACATCGAGTTGCAATGCCGCCACGCGCGCCCGTCACGACCGCCACGACGCTGATCGGCCTTGTCACAGGTCCGGTGAGCGCGCGGCGCTGGTGGCTGCGTGCATTGCTGCGGGTCACTGGCGGTGGCCTCGGACTTCTGGTTGTGGTTGCGGCGGTGCTTGCGTATCTGCTCACGTTGCGCCCTGATGTTCCGGGTGCACGCAAACTTGCGCGCAGCGAGTTGCTGGTGCTGCTCGAGCCGACGGAGCATGTACAGGCGGCCGCCTGGGCGCGGCGACGTGAGTGGTGGGACGGCTTTCGTGAGACGTACGGCATTCTTGCGCTCACCGATCGCCGCGTGCTGTTCGTCGGTATTCCGCCGCGCGAACTGATCACGCCGGAACGCGGGCCGCAGCAGTTCGTCATCATGCAGCTCTCACGCGACGCCACGTTGCGCGTTCGGCGATCACGCGTGGATCTCGGTACCGTGGCCGGTGTCACCATCGAAAACGACCGTGATCGACTGGCGTTCGCATCCAATGACGGCGCCGGCGTTGACAGTGTGCTGGCCGATGTGACACGTGGAACCCGTTCCGATGCTGCGACGGTGGAACTCTCGCGCCTCTCGCGGCGGTATGAACAGGACGTGTCGCAGAAGGCGGTGTGGCATGTGGTCGCGGCCGGCGACGCGCTGTCATCAATCGCAGCCCGCTACGGCACCAGCGACGCGCAGCTGACGGCGCTGAACCGGCTGTCGGGCACGACGATTAAAATCGGACAGCGATTGCTGGTGAAGCGCGGTCGGTAATCGTCCGCCGATGTCGCGGGCATTATCTTTCCGGCCTCTTCTGCCGGCCACGTCGTCCGGCGCGCACTCAGGAGCTGATGCAGCATTCGTGGATGTGGCTGGGCTTTGCCGTTATCGTCACGGTGATGATGGCGCTCGACCTCGGTGTGTTCCATCGCCGGGCGCACACGGTGCGTCCGCGCGAAGCGCTGCTCCTGAGCTCAGTGTGGGTGACGCTGGCGGCGATTTTCGCCGCCGTGCTCTGGCGCCTCGACGGCCATCAGACGGCGATCGAATTCACCGCCGGCTACGTCGTCGAACAAGCGCTCAGCGTCGACAATCTGTTTGTCTTCCTGCTGCTGTTCAGATACTTCAAGGTGCCGGCGCCGTTGCAGCACCGCGTGTTGTTCTGGGGCATATTCGGTGCGCTGGTGTTGCGCGCGATCATGATCGGCGCCGGCTCGGTATTGCTCGACCAGTTCCACTGGATCATCTACATCTTCGGCGCGTTTCTGGTTTTCACCGGCGTAAAAATGCTGGTGCAGGGCGACGACGAGATCGAGCCGGCCAACAACCCGGTACTGCGCCTGGTGCGACGACTGGTTCCGGTGACCACGCACTTCGAGGGTGATCGTTTTTTCATCCGCGCACCATGGGGGCCTGAAAAAACTGTGCGCACCATCGCCACACCACTCTTCGTGGTGCTGGTCCTGGTCGAGACCACCGACGTCGTGTTTGCGGTCGATTCGATTCCCGCCGTCTTCGGCGTCACCCGTGATCCGTTCATCGTCTATTCGTCGAACATCTTCGCCATTCTCGGACTGCGCTCGATGTACTTCCTGCTCGCCGCGGTCATGCACCGGTTCTGGATGCTGAAGCCGGCGCTATCGATCGTGCTGATGTTCGTCGGTGCGAAAATGCTGGCGGAGAATTTCTGGCACATCCCGACGCTGCTGTCGCTTGGCGTCATCGTCGTCATCCTCCTCGGCGCTGTCGCGTTGTCGCTGGCATTTCCGCGACTCGATCCTGCGCCTGCCGAACCGGCCCCACCATCGCCGCCAGGCGTGGCGCCATCCGGCAGCCGTTGACCAGCGCGACGGCGCTTGCGCCTTCGGAAACGGATCGCATCCGGCTCGATCTTGCACGCGCGGCACTGCCTCCGCTCTCGCGACCCGATGCGCGGCTGGCGGTACTGGACACGACCGAATGGTTCGCGCCGACCAGCGGCGGAATCCGAACCTACCAGTTGCAGAAAGAACGCTACGTCGCCACGCGGCCATGGCTCAGACACGCGCTGGTGGTGCCGTGGGAAAGTGACGGGATCGTGGAGCGCGAAGGCGCACGCTGGTATGAGTTCGCCGGCCCGCGCGTGCCGCGCAACGATCCGTATCGATTGATCACATCCGTCGCGCGCATGCGACGCGTGCTGGATCACGAGAAACCGGACGTGATTGAACTGGGCAGCCCCGCACTGGTGCCGTGGATCGTATTCCGCGCGCTCGGCAAGCGCGATGTTCCGATCATCAACTTCTTTCACAGTCACTTTCCGGCTTTGATGCGCGGCAGTCGCCGTCCGGTTCCCCCGGCGCGCGAGTTGGCCTGGGATCTGGCGTGGTCGTATGCGCGGCGCATGGATCGCCACGTGACCGCGACGATCGCGGCGTCCCGATTCGTCGCCGATGATCTGGAAAAGGCCGGCATTCCGAACGTGGTGCGGATTCCACTCGGCGTCGATCTGGAACACTTCACACCGCAACGTCGCACCCACGCCGCCGCCACGCGTGAACTGTGGAAGCTGCCAGGTGATGGTCCGCTGATCACGTTCGTCGGTCGCTTCGCGCACGAGAAGGAGCTCGACGTACTGATGGACGCGTGGCCGGCGATCCAGCGCCGTACCGGTGCGTCGCTGGTGATGGCAGGCGACGGTCCGGAGAAACAGGCGCTTCAGGCGCGCAACACAGGAACGCGCGTCTTCTGGCTGCCCTTCATCGCCGACAGCGAGAAGCTGGCCGATCTTCAGGCGGCATCGAGCGTGTACATGGCCACCAGTCCGCACGAGACATTCGGCTTGTCTCCGCTGGAAGCGATGGCGTGCGGAACGCCGGTCCTGGCGGCTGACGGCGGCGGTGTGCGCGAACACGTGATGTCGTCGGGTGCCGGCGCCATCTTCGTGCCGGGCGACGCTGCCGATCTTGCCGGGCAGGCGATCGCACTGCTGGGAGATGATCTCGCAGCCCATGGCGCGCGCGCGCGCGCGTTCGCGGAACGTGAGCATTCGTGGGAGTCGGTGTTCGATCGCGTATTTGCGTTGTACGAACGAGTGCAGCGATGAGCGTGCTGCTGTCGATCCATGACGTGACGCCCGCCTGGGAATCACAGGTGAACGCGTTGTGGGCGCTTTGTCGCGAACGCGGTGCAATACCGGCGCTGCTGGTGGTTCCCGACTGGCATGGCCAGTGGCCCTTGCGCGCGGCACCGACTTACGTGAAGTGGATCCGTGCCCGTGTCAGCGACGGCGCCGAGATCTTTCTGCACGGCGAGCGGCATGATGAAGTTGGGTTGTCGAGAAGCTGGAAGGATTCGCAGCGCGCTTTCGGCCGCACCAATCGTGAAGGTGAATTCCTGACGCTTGATCATGATGCGGCCTCAGAGCGCATTGGGCGCGGGATGGCACTCTTTTCGGAAATCGGCCTGACTCCGATCGGCTTTGTGCCGCCGGCGTGGCTGTGCCGCGCGGGCACGCATACCGCCTGCGCGCAGCGCGGTCTGGCGATGCTCGAGGATGGCGCCGCGATCTATCTCACCCGCGATGGCTCGCGGCTCGCAAGCCCGGTGCTGCGCTGGAGCGGTCGTACTGATTTCCGCGCGCGTGGCTCCGCCATTCAGGCGGCGCTCCGCTGGCGCACGCAGCAGGATGAGCCGCATTTTCGCATTGCGCTGCATCCCATGGACCTCGAGCATCAGCTCACGCGGCAATCGGTGGTGGACGAACTTGATCGATGGCTGTCACTGCGCGGGGCGCGGCCATATTCATCACTGCTGACGCAACCGGGCGCGGCGTGACCGCACCCATCGTGCGGCTGGACGGAGTTCGTCTCGCATTGTTCAGCGATACCTATCCGCCGCAGATGAACGGTGTGTCGCGCACACTCGAACGGCTGGTGATTGCGGCCCGCGAACGTGGCGCCACGGTGCGCGTATTCACAACCACCGATCCGGATCTTCAGCACTTCGACGCCGATGAGGTGCGCTGGGAAAGCGTTCCATTCTGGGCCTACCCGCAGGTGAGACTGGCGGCGCCACGCATCTTCGCTGCACGCGCTGCGCTGGCCGAATGGAGGCCCTCGATCGTGCATGTGGCGACCGAGTTCGGCGTCGGTCTGGCTGGTCGCTCCGCTGCCGGGGCGCTGCGTATTCCACTGGTCACCAGCTATCACACCAGCTTCAGTGCGTACGCCGAGTTCTACAAACTCGGCGCGCTGGCTGCCGGTGGCTGGAAGTACTTTCGCTGGTTTCACTCCGCCGCGGCGCGCACGTTCACGCCGACCGATGCCATCCGCGACGAAGTCGTTGCACACGGGTTCCGGAATGTCGGCGTGTGGGGACGCGGCGTGGATGGCGAGCGATTCGATCCCTCATTCCGCTCAAACGAATGGCGGCGCGAGCATGGCATCGCTGATGACGCGATGGTGGTGCTGTATGTCGGTCGCATCGCGAAGGAGAAAGGACTCGAACACGCGCTGCGCGCCATGCAGCAACTGGCGGTCGATGCGCCACAGATCCGGTTTGTATTTGTCGGAGACGGGCCGTACGACGCGGAGTTGCGAGCCGCCGCGCCGTCGGGCACCATCTTCACCGGTCGTTTGAGTGGCGTTCCGCTCAGCACCGCCTACGCATCGAGCGATGTGTTTCTGTTTCCATCCGTCACCGACACCTTCGGTAATGTGCTGCTGGAGGCAATGGCGTCAGGGCTTGTCGTCGTATCAGCCGACGCCGGCAACACGCGCGAGTTGGTTGGATCCGAGCGCGGTCTGATCGTACCGGTTGAGCAGGATACGGCGATTGCGACTGCGCTCAAGGCGCTTGAACACGATCGGGCACGTCATGATGCCATTCGCGCCAGTGCGCAGGCGTGGGCCCGGGAGCGCACCTGGGTGCAGGTGTGGAATGGATTGTTCTCCGAGTATCAGTCCGCAATCAACGGGCGAGTTTCCAGTTCGTGAATTCAGCTTCGCCGGTCACTTCGCGTACCACATATGGCGTAAGCCACACCGGAATCTCCACCGGCGTGTCTTCGTGCGGCAGTTCGCATTCGGCCAGCACGAGATCGCGATCCGAGAAGACATCGATCTCCCAGACACGCTCACCATCGTCCACGGCGTAGCGTCGCTTTTCCACGCGCCTGCCTTCGGTGAGTGCGAACAGCTGAAGGCCAAGTACATCAGTCGCATCCTCTTCAACTTCGATGCGTGCAATGCCGCGGCCGAGCTTCACGGTGCGTACCCATCGCGTGGTGTCGTTGTACGTCACGCTCCGGATGCGTTCCACCAGCGTCTCGCCTGGCAGGTAGCCCTGACGGAGTAATGACGGCGTGAGTCCGCGTACGCGCGGCGGCAGCGCCGAGAGCAGCCATTTCCGTTCGATTTCGATCGGGGGTGATGCGCGGTCGCGCCATCGCGTCGCGATGTCGTGCAGCCTGGCGACGTAACCGAGCATTGACTCCGGTTCGCGCCAGTCGGCGAGTGCGTCAAATGCCGCCGCAATACGGGCGTCCAGATCGCGCTGACATGCCGCGAGGGCGCGAACGCCGGTCTGACCGGTTGGGGTGGCGTCCGGATTCTGAGTCAGCCGGTCACGAAGTCGCAGCTGCAGACTGTGCTCGTCGTTGATCACACCAAGCTGTGTTTGCGCGCGTCGCAACGCGGAAACAAGCGCTATCGCTTCGTCATCGCCGTCGGCAAGAGGCGCCAGCAGATAGCGAGCCGACTTGAGCGCGAGACGTGCGGCATGAATCGCCGTCACATCGTCACGACGCATGACCGGAGTGAATCGGCGCGCGATACGGTTTGCGGCGTGATCGAGCGCATCCGCTGCAACGCTGGCGAAGAACTGCGTTTCCGGCGGACCGGCGAGCCGGAGACGTTCGTGCCAGCTGTCGATGCCGTCGTACAGGCTCTTCGCGATACGATGCCAGCGCTGCCGGATCGTGTCGGCGTCCAGCGGCTCGTCGGCGGTGATGAGTCGGATGTCGAGCCTGGACAAGGCCGCGCGTTGTGGTTGCGTGCGCGCGGCGGCGAGCGATTGCATCAGGATGTCGTGAACATCGCGATCTCGCGCCGCGCCGAGCCGTCGCGCAAGCGTCCGCACTCGGCGCGACAGTCGCGCGGGCAGCGTATCGGCCAGCACGGGCTTGTACGCGCCCATGGTGACGCGCAGCCGTCGCAATGCCACGCGCAGTTCGTGCCGGGCGGAAACGCCATCGTCCCCGCTCGCCTCGATCCGATCCAAGGCCGAGCTTGCTTCGTGGGCGTACTGCCGGCAGAGGAGGCGCGCTGCCCGCTGGGCGGATGTTCCGAGCAGTGACTCAGGGCTCGGCAG
>JANMWU010000350.1:0-3888 GCA_031380785.1 Gemmatimonadaceae bacterium | reverse complement strand
GCGTATGAGCACGCCGTACGTCGGCACACAGGACTACGGCATTCTCAACATGACGCAGCAGGAGATTCACGACGCGGTCGAGGATGCGCACCGTCATTCATTTCAGATCGGAATACACGCCAACGGCGACGTCGCGATCGATATGGTGCTCAACGCGTACGAGCGCGTGCTGGCCAAGTGGCCGCATCCCGACCGGCGCCATCGCATCGAGCATTGCACGTTGATCACACCGGAACTCGTGCGTCGCATCAAGGCCACCGGTTCCATTCCCACACCGTTCTGGACATATGTGTATTTCCACGGCGAGAAGTGGGCCAACTACGGTGACGAAAAGCTGAGCCGGATGTTCGCGCATCGCACCTTCCTCGACGCCGGGATCACCGTGCCGGGCGCATCGGACTACAATCCCGGTCCGTTCGAGCCGCTGATGGCGATCCAGAGCATGGTCACGCGGCGCGACTACCGCGGGCGTGAATGGGGGCCAAATCAGAAGATCAGCGTCGATGAAGCGCTCCGCGTCGCAACCATCAACGGCGCATACTCTTCATACGAGGAGAAGATCAAAGGATCGATCACGGCCGGCAAACTCGCCGACTATGTCATGCTCGAAAAAGATCCGCACGACGTCGATCCAAACACGATCAAGGACATTCGGATCGTCGAGACGGTCGTCGGTGCGAAGACGATGTACGCCGGCTGACGAGCGCAAGCTCTGACGCACCGCGAAGCGCAGAGCGAGATGTTCGTCCACCCGCACCGGGACGTCGAGCAAACGTCCGCCGACGTCGCCGACGTGGTGGTGCGCAGCACGGTTTGCGCGCCCGCGGCGACCGGCGCGGCGCCGATCACGACGCCGGCAATGCATGCCATGCCGACATGGCGAGTGATCCACGCCGTCACGCACACTCCTGAACAGATGCGCCCGCTGCCTTGCCGGGCTCCAACGCTGAACCTACTATCGACGTTCATGACACATTCATGGCTGACCACTGCTCACCGTCGCGAAAGCTCCGCGGGACTTACGAGATGCCTCTGCGTCACGGACTGCTGAAGCGCGCGCTGGTCGCCATTGGCATTTTCGTAGTGGCACCAGCTGTCCTCGCGGCCCAGGCAGCGACCGGCCGGGCACCCACGCCCCTGCCTCCGATCGCGGTGGTGGCCACCCGCATCCCTGAGGCACCGCACGACGTGCCAGCGTCGATCGAGGTGATCTCCGGAGCCGATCTGGCCGCGCGGGGCGTGCGCTCGCTTCGCGACGCGCTCTCGCTGGCGGCCGGAATCTCTGTGGCGCCCGGTGGCGACGCGGGACCGGCCAGCGCCATCCCGGAGATGTGGGGGCTGCGCGAGTTCGACGCCTTCCTGCTGGTGGTGGATGATGTTCCGTGGGGAGGCGCCCTCAATCCGGCCGTCGCCTCAGTCAGCCTGCGCGACGTGGAACGCATCGAGATCCTGCGTGGCGCGGCACCGGTGACGTTCGGCGCCACCTCGTTCGTCGGGGTGATTCACATCGTGCACACGGCGGCCGCGGCGTCTGCACGCTACGTCGAAGTGCATGGTGGATCCTTCGGCAGCGGTGGCGCGGCCGCCGACTTTGCGCTGTCCACTGCGGGCGCCTGGAAAGCACGCGCGACCGTCGACGTCGACCGCCAAGGGTTCCAGGATGATCACACGTCGTACAACCGCGGCCACGCACTCTTCCGCACAGCCAAGGTCGAAGAGCATGCGAAGACCTGGCTGTCAGCGGACATCAATATCCTCAATCAGGCTCCCGCGACGCCGCACCTCCGCGAAGGCGCGTCACTCTCCACCGTGACGCCGCTGGATGCGAACTACAATCCGGCCGGCGCGTACGCGAAAAATTATCGCGTTCAGGGTGCCGCCGGCTTTGAGCGCAGCGTGTTTCAGGGCGCGACGTGGGGCACTATGGCCAGCTTCGCGTTCTCGCAGCAGCACTTTTTTCGCGGCTTTCTCACCGATGTCGCGGCCGAGTCCAACAACGCCGCAGGATACAAGGAGAACATCGGCATCCATGATTTCTATGCCGACACCCACCTGATCTTTCCGGTGAAGTCGAACGTGCGCTGGATGCTCGGCGCTGACCTGCTGCTGGCCGGCGGCGAAGCCAAAGGCGCGACGTTCACCTACACCGCGCCGCTGAGCGGTGCAACGCAGAGCAACGTTCCTGAGCCAACCACGCTGAATAAGGACGCCGGCAACGATCGCGCGTTCGGCGGCGCATACGTGTCGGCCGAATGGCGTCCAATGCCGCGGCTCGGCATTACCGGCGGCCTGCGCATGAACTTCACCAGCGAAAGTCGCGGCGAAGGAAAAGCGGTGACGAATGCCAAGCCCAGCGGCAGCATCGGCGTGATCTACGGTCTGTGGGAGAAGAACGCCGATCATGTGCGGCTGTTCGCGAACTACCGCAACACCTTCAAGCCCGCCGCGTTCGATTTCAGCCTGGCGGAGAACGAAGGCGTGCTCGATCCCGAGGCATCGCAGAGCTATGAAGGCGGTCTGAAGCTGCGCACCGCAGAGGGTCTGGTGGATGTCGAAGTCAGCGCGTTCCGCATGGACTTCACCAACCTTGTTACTGCCACCGTCGTTGGCGGAGTGCCAGCGCTGATCAACTCAGGCAAGACGCGCTTCCAGGGCGTCGAACTGGCAACCGATCTGCGTCTGTCGAATGCCGTCACGGCGCGTGCGAGCTACAGCTTTCACGATGGCAAGTTCGTGGATTTCGTGCAGGATTTCGGCGGCACCGCCACGCAGCTTGGCGGCAAGCGGTTCGAAATGTCGGCCCGTGGCCTGGCATCTGCTGGCCTCGCCCTGTCGCCGGCGCACGGCGTGATCGCGCACGCGAGTTTCAACTACACCGGCAATCGCTTTCTCAACAAGCGTAACACGGCCCTCGCCGATCCATTCACCACGTTCGACGCGGGCATCGGATATCGCTTCGGCGACGCGGAGATTCGCGTCGATGGTCGCAATCTTGGCAACCGACGTGACGCGGTGAGCGAGAGCGAGTTGGGTGACGCACAGTACTATCGCATGACGGCGCGTACCATCACTGCCGGGGTGTCGCTGAAGTACTGATCGCAGTTTGCTGCGGGCAGCGCCGCGCCGAATGACCGGATGGTCTATGGCGCCTCGTTCTTTGCCGGCAAAGTGACGAGAAACTCAGTGCGGCCCGGTCGTGACTCGGCGATCGATACGCGTCCGCCGTGCACTTCGGCGATGCGGCGCACGATGGCGAGGCCCAGCCCGGCGCCGCTGGTCGCAAACGCTTCGGCTCGCGAACGTGCCGTGTCAACACGATAAAAGCGCTCGAAGACGCGCTCATGCGACTCAGTCGGAATACCCGGCCCGGCGTCGCCGACGCGGATTTCGTAGTCACCGTTCCGGCGCTGCAGCGCAACGTCCACCGTCGATCCGCCCGGCGAATACCTGATCGCGTTGTCGAGCAGATTGAGCAGCAGTCGGCCGAGCAGGTCGGCGTCGCCTTCGAACGGCGCCTCGGTCACCTCGCGCACATCGATCTCCACGCCGCGCTGTTGTGCAACCGACGTCACGGCACGCGTCGCATCGTGCACCAGATCCTCCAGGTACAGCGATTCGCGCCGCATCACGAGATGTCCGGAATCAGCGCGCGACAGCAGAAACAGATCGTCCACGAGCCGCGTCAGTCGGCGCGCCGCGTCCTGGATCACGGCCACCGATTCACGGTACTCCCCTTCCTCGCGATGCTCGCGCGACAGCGTCACATCGGCTTCCGTCCGGACGACGGCCGTGGGCGTGCGCAATTCATGCGACGCGTCGGTGACAAAGCGGCGCTGCTGCTCAAATGCGTTCTGCAGTCGATCGAGCAGCCTGTTCACCACCGACGCG
>JANMWU010000334.1:0-7641 GCA_031380785.1 Gemmatimonadaceae bacterium | reverse complement strand
AGCGTGCCAAACTTCGCGTCGCCCCACAGCTGCGTGATCAGAAACTGCGAGAGCAGCACGCCCGGAAGTGCGACGTACCACCACCGCTGCGTTCCGATCGTCAGCGCGATCGCAGCGCCGATCAGCAGGACGGCTGCGAGCCGCCAGAGCATGCCGCTGATCGCCGTGATCGGTTGCCGGATCTGCGTGACGTTCGCCCAACCGAAGGCCTTTGCGGGCCCGATCAGGTGAATCAGACCGTGCAGCGCGATCAGAACTGCAAGTGCAATTCTCACATGGTTACCCTTCGCCGTGACTGACTCAGTCGACAGCAGGTGAGGGCTGCGGCCTGCAGCAATAAGTTTTGTACAGACATGAAACGTCTCTCTGATGGAGTTTACTGATCAGTATGGGGTGAACCGGGCGCCGCCGCTGCCTCAGCGCGCTGCACCCGCGTTGCGCATCGTGTCCAGCCGAGGGCATGGTTTGTCTGGCCCGAACGACGCGGTCCCAATCGCTGCATGTCGGTCGGCCGCCATAGCATCACTCCGGGCGCCAAACGTGCGATGGCGAGAACGCCAACCGCGCTCAAGGTATTGCGCTACTGCTGCTTGAGCGTACTCAGCGCGCCTGCGATGCCAATCATTGCACCGATCGCGGTGTGATCGCCCGTACGTACTTTCCGAAGCTCCATGCCAGCAAGACCCGCACATAGCCTTTATCTGATCGAGTGAGCACGAAGCGGATCGCGCGCGCGCCACTCGGTCTGGTGTCTGGTGTCGGGTGTCTGGCGCGCGCAGGCGCGGCTGTGCGACCAGCGCCGTCTGGCACATTTCCCGGGGAGCCATATGTCGCATCAGAAGAACAACGAACTCAAGCAAGCTGTCCTTGACGCACTTCGCTATGAGCCGAGCGTCAACGCCTCGGACATCGGAGTAACAGCGGACGATGGCGTGGTGACGCTCTTCGGTCACGTCTCGACGTACGTCGAAAAGCGCAATGCCGAGCAGGCAACGAGCCGTGTGAAGGGAGTCCGCGGCATCGCCGAGAAAGTGGAAGTGCGCTTGGCGTGGGACTTGAAGCAGGGCGACGATGATATTGCGAAGGCGGCGCTTGACCACATAAGCTGGAGCACGTCGGTGCCGAAGGATGCCATCACGGTAAAGGTTGAGAAGGGGTGGGTGACCCTTAACGGTCATGTGGAATGGCACTATCAGAAGGACGCCGCAGAGAACGCCGTCCGCGGCCTGCACGGCATTGTAGGTATTTCAAACGGCATCTCGCTGAGGCCGCAGGTGAACACCGGCGACATCAGCGATGCCATTGGGCACGCATTGCATCGCAGTTGGTTCTTCGAGCCGAACACGATCAATGTCTCGGCCACCGGTGGAAAGGTGAAGTTGACCGGAACGGCACACTCGTGGCAGGATCGCGAAATGGCCGAATCCACGGCGTGGGGAGCTGCCGGCGCCACCGCCGTTGAGAATGACATCGCGGTTGTCTGGGAGTGACTTCGGCGCGGTTTCGCGCGCGAGTTTCCACGATTGCGTCGTCACCCACTCCGAACTCAGGCGCTCCCCATATGGCAACCAACGCTGCACCCCCGCACGAACCGATGAAGGAACTCGACAGTGGCGCGATCGAGGCTGTCGTCGCCGTGTACGACACGCACGATGCCGCTGAGAAGGCGGTGCGCGACGTCCAGAAGGCCGGTTCGATATGCAAAGACTGTCGATTATCGCCAAAGACTATCAGACGGAAGAAGGCGTCGTCGGTTACTACTCAACCGGCGGCCGGATGAAGGCGTGGGGTAAGTCTGGCGCGTTCTGGGGCGGTTTGTGGGGCATGCTCTTCGGATCGGCGTTCTTTGTCATTCCTGGCGTTGGACCGCTCCTCATCGCGGGACCCCTGCTGACCTGGCTCATCGGCGCATTGGAAAGCGCGGTCGTGATCGGCGGACTCAGCGTGCTCGGTGCGGCACTGGTCAGCATCGGAATTCCACAGGATCAGACGCTGATGTACGAGACCGAAATCAAGGCAGGGAAGTTCATCGTGGTCGCGCACGGGACGGCGCATGAACTCGGTGCAATTCGCGATACGCTCGGTGCGACAAGTCAGCAATATAAAGCCGCATTGCCCGTCGCCGCGTGAGGTAGCTTTTCGCCGTGATTTCGACCCGAAGCTGGATACGCGCGGCGCAACGTTCGTTGCACCGCGCGTATTGCATGTGTCTGTCAGTCAGGCTCGGGTGTTTCACGCAGGCGTATCGCGTGAGTTCTCGGGTACATTCCAAGCGCGAAGGTGCGTCGATTCGGCATCGAACCTCCACACTCCTGGATATCGCTGCTGACGATCATGTGACCGAAGCGCCGACCACGCTACCGCAGACACTGCCGGCACGGCCACCCACAGTCGTCCGTCAGGCGGCAGCAAATGAATCCACACCGGTACGCCCGTCAGCCGCCGGTGCGCGATTTTTGCACTGACGCGATCTATCGCTCGCGGCTAAATTTTCCCGGGGGCATCCTACGCGTGGGCCGAGTACGGCGCATCATACGCACGGTCACCTGATAAGAGTGTTCATGCATCTAACAAAAGGCTCGCAGCTTGCACTCGTCGTCCAAAGTCGGCGTCGGCGTGATCTCGCCTCACCTGATGAGCACGTCGCGCTGCGAATCGTTAACGACGCGCTGATCGCCCGGAACATTCAGCTCCATGAGGAGCTGATGCGCCAGCATGTGGTGCTGGACGCGCTGCAGACATTTGTGGTGGAGGTGTCACGTGCGCTGTGCTCGTCGCGCGAGACGCTGATTCCATCGCCGCAGCGCGACGCCATCCACGCGCAGTTGGCGGCACTGACTGCACGACAGGCCGAGGTGCTGCGGCTCGTTGTTGACGGATATCCCAGCAAGCGCATCGCCCTGGAATTGGGGATCAGTCAGCGCACGGTGGAGAACCATCGTGCCTCCATCATGGCAAAGACGGGGGCTACATCAGTGCCAGCGTTAATGCAGTTGGCGATGCAGGTGGGAATCGGCAGTTCGATGTCGGCGAGTCGGGTTGCCACGCGCGCGTCGACACCGCCGGCCGACCATTTTGACCTGGTATCGCACTTATTGGCGAGACGCTAGCACGGAAGCGCCGTCACGGCGCCCGTGTGAAGCGCCACACTCGTGCCGTTACGGAATTCCGACCATGCCGAGTATCCACGGCCCCGTCAGCGCCACAAGCGCGCAACCGCTCAGCATGAGTATCAAGCCAGGCCAGAGCAGATCGGTCGTACGCAATCCGCTGGACACTGCCATCGCATTCGGCGGCGTGCTGATAACAAACGGCATGCCCAGCGAGGCGGCGATTGCAACCAGAATTGCAGTGGACGGCGCGGTGCTGACTGTCGCCGCCAGAGGTATCAACAACGCGGCGGTGGCGGTATTGCTCATCAACGCCGACATCAGCGCACTGACGAAGCAGAGACCGAAGAGCAGCACGACGCGCGGCAGGCCGGCCAACGGTAGCCGTGATGCCAGCTCACTCACGAGGCCCGACTTTTCAAGCAGCGAGCCCAGTCCGATGCCGCCGGCGACCAGCAGCAGTGTTCCCCAATCCAGCGCCACGAGCTCGCGCCAGCTGATCAGGCGTGCGAGGACGAGCAGCGCAACGGCGCCGAACGCGACTCTCCATTCAGGTATGTGATGCAAAGGCGCGGTCAGCCAAAGCAGGATTGTGCCAGCAAAGATCAGTGACAGCCAAAACGGCGAGCGGTGCGAGGCCGTCTGGCGGTCCGCTGCGATGACGACGGAACCAGAGGCTGAAGAGAGCTGAAACCGCCGCAGCACAAGAACGACGGCTGCGCCAGTCATCCCAAATGCGAGCGGCACGCCAAACACCATCCAGTGCAGAAACGTGACCGATCGCGTCGCAGCAACAGCAGCCAGTGCGATGCCGTTGGCGCCGGTCCCCACCGGCGTCGCCATGCCACCGAGGTCCGCGGCCAGTGCGATGCCGAGCAGCAACGCGCGACGCAGCGCACTGCCGATCGGCTCGCGAGACCAGATGGGTTTGAAGGCATTCAACATGAGTGCCGCAGCTGCAACGTTCGACATCCACATCGCAAGCAGCACGGTGCTGAGTGCCGCGGCAACGACGAGGTGTGGCGGCGAGCCGTGTGAGACTCGCAGCGCGTGCCGCGCAATCGCATCGTCCACACCACAGGTCCGCGCCGCCGCGGCGAACGCAAAGCCGGCAAGAAACAGGGCCAGGACGGGATCGATTGACCATTGCAGCACGTGGATAATGCCAAATCGCGGTGCGATCGTGCCAAGCAACAGGGGTGTTGCGATCCACAGCACGAGCGTTGGAATCCAGACGCGCACCCAGCCAGTGAGCCAGAGAATCAGACAGAGCGTGGCGATGACGGCAGCACGCAATGGGATTCCGGCACCTGCTGCGCTCATCGCCGCGCCCACCACCGCCGGGAGAATGACGCCGGTCATCCCGTGCAGGTTCATAGTGGTCATGACGACGGTGGAATGACGCAGCAGGATCAAGCGAGTGTCGCAGAATACAGGAGTGCTGTTCATCGGGCGACATACCGACGAGCTGGACGACGAAAGCGGTCATTCCCGGTCTGTTGCTGCTACTCCGATCGGTAACTACACTGACACAATGACTGGCACGGCGGTCGATACCGTGACACTCGGCAGATTGCTATCGTGGCGCCGCACCGGAGAACCCATGGCCCGTCATGCAGTACCGCTGGTGCTTGTCGCTGTTGTCGCGTCGCTGCTGCTCTGGTCCGGCATCCATCCGTACGAGCGTTCGACGTGGTGGATGGAGACGGCGCCGATCTTCATCGCGGCGCCAGTGCTCTTTGCCACGGCCAAGCGATTTCCGCTCACGAATCTGCTGTATGCGCTCATCGCGGTGCACGCCGTGATTCTGCTCGTGGGCGGCGCGTACACCTACGCCCGTGTGCCGCTCGGCTTCTGGGTGCAGAACGCCTTCCATCTGTCGCGCAATCCGTACGACAAGCTTGGCCACTTCGCGCAGGGTTTCGTGCCGGCGCTGGTGGCGCGCGAGATCTTCATTCGACGGGGCATCGTGCGAAAAGGCGCGTGGCCGTCAGTGCTCGCGATTGCCATCGCGCTGTCGGTGAGCCTGATCTACGAACTGATCGAGTGGGGCGCAGCGGTGGCGATGGGGCAGGGCGCCGACGCGTTCCTCGGCACGCAGGGCGATCCGTGGGATACGCAGTCCGACATGGGGATGGCGTTCGTCGGCGCGCTGGTGGCGATGGCGCTGTTCACTCGCTGGCAGGACCGGCAGATCGCGGCGATGGATTGAGCGTCGCCCTGAAGTGTTACGGACGGCGTCCGATGCGCGTGCTGTACCCAACGACGATCATGCGATTGTCCACGCCAGGATTCTCGAACGCGGTGAAACCATTGGAGATGTGCTTCCAGCGCAGCCCAAGCTGAATCCAGCGATCGCGCCCGGCCGCGACCTGCACCGCAGCATCCCACTCGGCGGAGAAGTTACGCCGCGCGCCGCCGGCGCTGGGAATGTGCTGCGTGAATACCGCGATGCCGGTCGCAGCGCCGACCTGCACCCTCGCCCGCGACGCCAGATCGATCGCCAGCTGCAGTCCGATCGGACTCAGGCCGATGCCGGATGCGCTGCCGGTGCCGCTGAGCACGTAGATGCTGCGGTCCGGGCTCTCGAGAAGTTCGTAGCGCTCGATGTGCGAAAGCATCATCAATGGCAGCAGCTGCGCGGTGTATCGCAGATGCACCGGACCGACGGCAACCAGATCGGTGCTGGCGCGGATTGCGATGCCAGATTGTCTGACCCCGCTCACCTGTCCGCCGAAGAAAACCCCGGGCTCTGAGCCGGTGGGTGAGCCCATTGCTTCGACGCTCAGATCCCAGTCAGGGCGCGTCTGTGCACCGCAGATCTGCGGCGCACATGACAATCCCAGCAACAGTGTTATCCGCGCCCACCGGCGTATCGCGATCACCACTGGATGCCCGAGGCGGCGGCAACAAGAGTTAGCCCGTTCGGCGCCCGGCTTAACGAATCGAATGGCGCACGACTTCCACTGATACGAATGTTCACGCGCCGGCCGGACGGCGCGGTGGTGATAATCACGATGTCTCTACCGAATAGGATCGTGCTCTTGGAGTCCTGAGTGAATGCGTAAGGCTCGACGTATAGCGTCGCACGCATGCCGTTGATCGTCAGCGGGCACCAGCGCGTGAAAAACCCGAAATCTCGTCGGCCGCTCCGCTGGCGCAGCCCAATATTCGACACCAACGCCGGCAGATCGGAGTCGTATCCGAAAGCGATCAGGCCAAGCGTTGGCGACAGGAACGCCGCACCGGACTGCTTTCCAAATGCATGCGAGAGCTCGCGCGTGTCTGAGGGCAGTTCGATGGTCGCGCCAATCTCGCTGAGTGTCCGGCGATTTCCCGCGGCAACTGGCGGCAGCACGCGAGGGCATGAATCGTCCGGCACTCGATTCCCTGATGTCGCGGCACTCACCGTCATGAAGGCCGGTTCCAGCACGAGAAATTCCGGTGTCGTCGCGAACTCAGTTGGCGAACTGCAGGCCCACGTTCCGAATGCCGCCGCAACTGCGGCGGTCGCCGCGCAAACAGCGTGGCGCGTGCATCGCGGGGCGGCCCACCTGCGCACGAAAAAAACCATCCCCTACCGACCCTCCAGAGTCGTCACTCGCCGTTCCAGCTCTCGCACGCGCTCGTCGATTGAAGCACCTGCGCGCACCGGTGTCACCTCTGGCGCTCGCGCGTTCGTTCCATTTGCCGCCACGCCGCCCGGCGTCGAGACTGAAATGCTGCGCGCAATCGATCCCGGTCGCGTGATCGACCCGCTCGCGGGCACTCGTCGCGCGGCCGTGCGCAGCAGCAGACGACCTGGCGCACCGAGCCAGAACCAGCGAAACAACCACTCGCCAATCGGCCGACGCAACGGGCTCCGTACCAAGCCAATGATCGACATGCCGCGCATCACATTCGCCGAGTACAGCATCACCACTCCGGGATGTGACACGCGGTACACGCCCGGTTGCATCAGCGCGCGCTGAAAATTCACCACGTACCACTCGATCACGTAGCTGCCCGCCAGCACCAGTGCCAGAATCACTATCTGCTTGCGGCGCCGCGACACGATCTGCCCATCGGCGCGCTGCTGCGCGCGATCGGCATCGTGCTCGTCGAGAATCGTCGCCAGTCCGCGCTGGATCTCCGTCACACCAAAGCCGCGCAGTGCCAGACGACGTGCCATCTGCACCGTCTGCGGTACGCGGGCCCACACTGCGGCCGTGAACAGCACGACAGGCAGAATGACTTCCAGGTCCCAGCGAAACCAGACCGTCAGCGTGTAATACAGCAGCACGCTCATCACGCTGCCGCCGATCAGAATCAAGCCCGTCGTCGACACCTCCTCGCTGAAGACGCGAATCGGCAACGGCACATCCGGCGCGGCGAGCTGCGCTGCATCGAGTGTGTCCACCAGCGCTTCCGCGTTCGCGAAGCGCTCATCCGGATCCTTCTTCAGACAGCGATCGATCGCATCAGCCAGCGCCTGCGGCAGATCGCCGCGCTGCGCACCGATGGGCGGTATCATTTCCGTGATCTGACGCAC
>JANMWU010000279.1:0-2788 GCA_031380785.1 Gemmatimonadaceae bacterium | reverse complement strand
CGTCGCCAGTCAGATGCCCGACTCGAAGCAGACGCGCATGGTGGTGACGATCGCCGCCGACAACGCCGAGTTTCGCGCCAGCGGCAAACGCATCGACTTTGCCGGCTTCATTCGCGCCTACGTTGAAGGATCGGACGATCCAGAGGCGGCGCTCGATGATAAGGAAGTTGTGTTGCCGGCGCTTGTTGTGGGTGACAAACCCGATTGTCGCGCGCTTGACGCGGTGAAGCACGAGACGCAGCCGCCGGCGCGATACACTGAAGCGTCGTTGGTGAAAGCGCTCGAAGAGCAGGGCATTGGGCGGCCCAGCACGTACGCGTCGATCATGGACACCATCCAGGCGCGCGGCTATGTGCGACAGGACGGCAAGGCGCTGGTGCCGACGTTCACAGCATTCGCGGTGACATCGCTGCTCGAGGAGCGCATCACCTCGCTGGTGGACACGCAGTTCACTGCGAGGATGGAAGATCAGCTCGACGAGATTGCGCGCGGTGAGCAGGATCAGCTGTCATACCTGAAGCAATTTTTCTTCGGCGACAAGAAGAATCCCGGCCTGAAGGCGATGGTTGATGCATCTGCCGTCGCGCTGAAAAAGGAGGCCGGCGGCGCGCGTCGTGTGCAGCTGGAAGGTGTGAACGCCGAGATCCGTATCGGACGGTACGGACCGTACGTGGAAGTGATGGAGGACGGTGCGCCGCTGCGCGCATCGCTCCCGAATGATATGGCACCTGGCGATCTCACCGACGATCTGGTGCAGGAGTTGTTGCGCACGCGTCAGGAAGGTCCACCGGTGATCGGCACTGATCCCGACACCGGACTGCCCATCTATATGATGCGCGGCGAGTACGGACCGTATGTGCAACTCGGTGATGTAGAGGAAGGCAGCAAGACCAAGCCGAAGCGCACGTCGTTGCCGAAGGGTGTCACGCCGGAGAATATCACCTTCGACATCGCGAAAGGTTTGATCTCGTTGCCGCGCACGCTCGGGCATCATCCTGAAACGACTCACGCCATTCGCGCCAGCCTCGGTCGCTTCGGCCCATTCATCGTGCATGCGAAAGGCGGTGAAGGCGGCAAGGATGACTTCCGCAGCATTCCCGCGAGTGACGACGTGTTGACGATCGCGCTGCCACGCGCGCTCGAGTTGCTCAGTCAGCCGAAGGGACGGCGCGGCGTTACGAGCAGTGTTGTGACGCCGATTCGCGATCTGGGTGCGCATCCGGAAGACGGGCGCAACGTGCTGGTGTTCGATGGACGCTACGGCCCTTATGTGCAACTCGGTCCGAATACGAGCGATCGCAAGGCGAAGCCGATCCGCGCCACGTTGCCGAATGATGTGAAGCCCGAATCCGTGACGATGGCGCAGGCGGTGCAGTTGCTCGAGGCGAAAGCCGGCAAGCCTATCACGAAGAAGAAGCCCGCTCGCCGGAAGACTGCACGCGCGAAGAGCTGAGCGATCGTGTCGGAGATCCATGTCGTCGGCGGCGGTCTGGCTGGCAGTGAGGCTGCGTTTCAATTGGCCGAGCGCGGACATCCGGTTGTGCTGCACGAAATGCGGCCGCTGCGTGGAACTGCGGCGCACAGGACCGATCGACTCGGTGAACTGGTGTGCTCGAACACGTTCAAGAGCACCGAGACGGCGAACGCGCATGGTCTGCTGAAAGCCGAGATGCGCGCACTCGGCAGCGTGGTGCTATGGGCGGCTGATCAGGCGCGTGTGCCAGGCGGTTCGGCGCTGGCTGTGGACCGCGATCTGTTCTCGGCCGCGCTCGACGCCCGCGTGCGAGAGCATGCGAACATCACGGTCGTGTGCGACGAGGTGAGTGAGCTGCCGTCAGTCGGCATCGTCGCCACGGGACCACTCACTTCCGACGTTCTGGCTGAAGCAATCCGGCTCAGGCTCGGCGTCGCGTCACTCGCGTTCTACGATTCGATCGCACCGGTTGTGAGCTACGAATCACTCGACCATTCGCTCCTCTTCCGCGCCAGTCGCTGGAACAAGGAAACAATGGCGTCCGCGTCCGACGAAGGTGCATATCTGAATGCGCCGTTCGACAAGGCCGAGTACGAAGCATTCATGGATGCGCTCGCGGCGGGCGATCAGTTCACGGCGCACGAGTTCGACGCGGTGCCGTATTTCGAGGGATGCATGCCGGCCGAGGAGATGGTGAAGCGCGGGCGTGAGACATTGCGCTTCGGGCCCATGAAACCCATCGGGCTGCGCGATCCGCGTACCGGCAAACGTCCGTGGGCAGTGCTGCAGTTGCGTCAGGAAGATCGCGCCGGTCGCATGTGGAATCTGGTCGGATTCCAGACGCGACTTCGGATCAGTGAGCAGCAGCGGGTGTTTCGGATGATCCCTGGCCTCGCGGATGCAGAGTTTCTTCGGTACGGCAGCATCCATCGCAATTCATACATCAACGCGCCGGCCACATTGACGCCGCATCTGTCACTGCGCGCGTCGCCGATGACGATGTTTGCCGGACAGCTGACCGGTGTCGAAGGGTACACCGAAAGCAGCGCCACCGGCCTGCTCGCGGGCATCAATTTGTCGCGCCTGCTGCACGGTGAAGCGCCGGTGATTCCGCCGCCGACCACCATGCTTGGCGCGTTGTACCGTTATTTGCGCGAAGCTGATCCGAAACATTTTCAGCCCATGAACGCGAACTATGGGTTGGTGGACGATCTGCCGAACCCGCCGCGCGACAAGATGGAGCGCAAGCAGGCGATGGCCGATCGTGCGCTGGTTGATCAGGCCGCATGGATCGAGTCGCTGTCGCTGACGGGT
>JANMWU010000253.1:0-3853 GCA_031380785.1 Gemmatimonadaceae bacterium | reverse complement strand
TGAACGCGGCGGGCGCCACCGCGGCGACAACGATCAACGCTGCTCCGCCCCAGATGGCAGACAGCACGATCGACGCCAGCGCCCGTGTGTGATTGCGTGCCACTGCACCCACCGGGTCGGCTGCATCACGCTCCCGTCGGTGACGTGCGGCGACCGCTGCAGCTGCTGCACCCATGATGTGTGCCCCTATGTCGTGGAGTGAGTCCTACGACCGGCGATCGGTTGTGGCGCCGCTCGGACGTGCAATGCCAACAAGGAACGGATTCGTCCGGACTTCCGCGCCAACGGTGGTGGACGGACCGTGCCCCGGAAAGAGCGTAAGGTGCGCGGGCCAGGCAGCGATACGTTCGAGCGAGTGCTGCATCGCGCGCGGATCGCAGTGCGGCAGATCGGTGCGTCCGATCGAGCCGGCAAAAACCACGTCGCCGATGAAGACGTCACTGTCTCCAACCAGCGCGACGTGACCTGGCGCATGGCCGGGCAGGTGGACGATACGAAATGCATTCGCGCCGAGCAACACGACATCATCTTCGACCCACTCGTGGTCAAACGGTGGCGGTGGCTCGACCTGAATGCCGTATGCCCTTCCCTGACGCTCGACGCTTTCGTACAGCGGCCGGTCGGCGGCGTGCAGCCAGATCGGCGCGTCAGGAAAGATTCGCCGCACACCGGCAATTCCACCGACGTGATCGAGATGCCCGTGGGTGATCCAGATCGCATCGAGCGCCAGGCCTGCGTTTCGCACCCGGATTGCAAGCGCGTCGCCGTCCGCACCCGGATCGACGATGGCAGCACGTTGCGTCGCATCGTCAATCAGGATGTACGCGTTGGCCTGGAACGGCCCGACCGGAACGGTTTCGATGCGTAGCGACATCAGGCGACGGACGCGGTGTTCGCGTCGCTGATCATGACTGGTGCCACGGCGGTGTCGAGCATCGGAGATTCGCCGATGCCGTGATGGGCAAGCCAGCGTTCCGCTTCCAGCGCAGCCATGCAGCCGGTGCCCGCCGACGTGATCGCCTGTCGGTAATAGTCGTCGATGGCATCACCGGCGGCAAAAACTCCTTCGACACTGGTCACGGTGCGCCACGACGCGGTCCTGATGTAGTTGAACGGCGTCAACTCAAGCTGGCCGTTCAGAAATCCGGTGTTCGGCGTATGTCCAATGGCGACGAACAGACCACCAACCTGAAGCTCGCGCTGCACGCCCGATACGGTGTCCTCGAGCCGGAGGCCAGTGATCGGATCCTCCCCGAGTACATCGACTACCACCGTGTTCCATTCGACCCGGATCTTCGGATGCGCCAGCACACGGTCCGCCATCACCTTCGAGGCGCGGAACTTGTCCTTGCGATGGATGATGATCACTTCGCTGGCAAACTTGGTGAGGTAGAGCGCCTCTTCCATCGCGGTGTCGCCGCCGCCGACGACGGCATGTCGCTTGCCGCGGAAGTACGGAGCAGCGCCATCGCACACGGCGCATGCCGACACGCCACCGCCAATTTTGGCCAGCCGGATTTCGTTTTCGAGTCCGATCCACTTCGCCGCAGCGCCGGTTGCCACAACGACCGTATGCGCCGAGAGCGGCGCACTGTAGTTCGGCGTGAGCACGAACGGTCGCTGCGAGAAATTGACCGACGTGATGAGTTCAGAGACGACGCGCGTGCCATGATGGACAGCCTGCGCCTTCATGCGATCCATCAGCTCCGGTCCGCTGATCGCTTCGGGGAATCCTGGGAAATTCTCGATTTCAGTGGTAAGCATGAGCTGTCCACCGGGGAGTTCGGTCCCAACCGGCTCACCTTCAAAGACGACCGGATTCAGATTCGCGCGCGCGGCATAGATCGCGGCAGTCCAGGCAGCGGGTCCGGAGCCAATGATTACGATGGCTTCGGTTGTGGGAACTGTCATTGACACAGATGCTCTGGTGGGTGGTCCAGCACGATATGGCGCACGCGACGGCGCGCACTCTTCTGCGTTGGAATCTAAGGCAACTGCAACTGTCGCAACCGAACGCGACTGCCGGCTGCACTGTACGATTCGCGTTCGCCGGCTGCGAGCGGCCCGTCGACACTGCGAATCTCCGCCAGTGCGCCGTGGCAGTGCGAGACTGATGCAACCAGCATCGTCAGCTCCGGTTTCGCGGCCACGGCACGAATCGACCGATCGGCTTCGATGGCGTCGCTGACGTCGAACATGCCGACGCCGAACAGGCGATGCGTGGTCCTGAAGATCGACACGACGTCGTATGACCGCCCGTCATCCGCTGATTTCTTCACCGCCGCCAGCACCGCAGCCGGCATCGTCCAATCGCGCGGACCGCGCGTCTCCGGACAACGCGGCGGCTCGATGCAGTTGATGGGGCACATCCAGGTGGCAAACGAGACATACAATGACTCTCCATCGGTCGACTCGCGCTTCCACGGCGTGTCCGGAGCCGCGCCAACCTGGCTCCGCGTGGTGCGAGCCCTCGGCCGATGCAGCGCGACGCGCGACATGATCCAGTCGGCGAGCAGATTCGGCATCAGCGGTGACGGCACAACAGCATCCACCGAGGCGGACTCCGGCGCGTCTATCGCGTCAGCGAACAATTGGCGGAAAAACGACTCCCAGTCCGAGCGGACGAACGCGATGGGCAGATCAGCGTATCCCGGCTCGATCGACGGCGTTCCCGCCGCACTGTCGTCGGCACGCTGCATGCGCCAGCCATGCTGAATGGTGCCCGGCACATCGCCGCGCGCGATTGCATCGGCCAGCCGCGCAACGCGACAATGCGGGTCGCGATCGACGACGACAATGCGATCGACCGCGAGTGCACCCGACGCCCGCGCGCGCGCCAGCTGTCGCACGTAGTACCCGCCATAGCACCCGCCGCCGCAAACGACGATCGTGCCGTAGCTCACGTGCGTATGTGACGCCCGCCATCGACGATGATGACTTCGCCGGTGACGTACGCCGCCTCGCACAGATACACGACGGCCTGGGCAACATCCTCCGCTGCACCCAGGCGACCGAGCGGTGTGGTCTCGGCGAGTCGCTTTGCACTGTCGTCGGTCCAGGTGTCAGGCAGCAGCACGGCACCCGGCGCGACTGCATTGACGCGAATATCAGGCGCAAGCGCGTGCGCCAAGCCGCGTGTCATCTGCACGATGCCAGCCTTTGTGATCGCGTGCGGCACATACGCTGGCCACGTCTCGTACGCCGCGAGATCCGCGATGTTGACGATCACGCCGCCGCGCGCGCGCAACAACGGTGCCGCCGCCTGCGAGACGAAGAATGGCGCGCGCAGGTTCAGTGCGAACATGCGCTCCCAGTCATCAGGGGTCACGTCGCCGATCGGAGTGCGCTGCATCATCGCCGCTGAATTCACAAGGATGTCCAGCTGGCCGAACGCGGCGTTCGCCTGTCCCGGCAGCGACTGCGCCGCGCCGATATCGGACAGGTCGCCTTGCACGAGCACTGCACGCACGCCGCGCGCGCGAATCTCCGCCGCGGTTTCTTCCGCCTCGGTCGCGCCGCTGTGGTAGTGCACGACAACGTCCGAGCCGCGATCCGCCAACGCCAGCGCAATCGCCTTGCCGACGCGGCGTGCGCCACCGGTCACCAGCGCCACCTTTCCACGCAGCGTGGTCATCGCCCGGCCCGCGTTCGCTACGCGGCGCGAGCGCGCCAGTACAGCGCGCGCTCGATCTGCGCGTCCATCCACGGCGCCGGCACATGCATGCAGCCCAGCGGCCGAAAACCATCGAGCGCTCCGTGCCAGTCGGAACCGCCGCTGCTCAGCAGGCTGAAATGCTCACACAGCGTCGCCAGCCGTGCGAGATCTTCGCTGCTGTGACTTGGATGCCGCACC
>JANMWU010000369.1:0-1675 GCA_031380785.1 Gemmatimonadaceae bacterium | reverse complement strand
CCGCGGCGTCGGATGCAGCGCAGGGAGCTGTACCGGCGACGCCGCGTCCCTGAGTTTACCGGGGCCGCTGCGGCGGCGGCGGTGCGCGTTCGTCATCGCGTCGCTGCGGACTATCGTGGCGCGCGCGACGCGACGGCGGCCCACCGCTACGATCCGGTACAAAGCGTGACAGCCGCTCGCGCTGGCGTTCGTCGAGCATCGGATCGAGCGTCGAGCGCATTGAATCGAGCATCGCACGCATCGAACTGTCGTGCATGCGACGCATCATGGCGTTGTGCGTGGCGGTGGATTCGACGTGCGGCCGGAGCCGTTCCCACTGCGAATCGCTGCTGGGTTGAATGACGTCCTGCACATGCTCGACGAATCCGCCTGGGCGCCGGATGTTGTTTACGCGCGCTACGCGCCGCTCCTGCAGAGCGCCGGCGCCGAGCACACCGATCGAGATGCCGAGCAGCAGCGTGACGACGAGCAGCAGCCAGGCGCGGACAGACGGGCTCATGGTGCGCAGATCACTGAAGTGCCTCGGAGGTGTACGACAAAATTGACTCGGCGGAGACGGGCTGCAGGCCGATCGCCGCTTCCACCAGCGTGGTGTCGGCAACGCGTTCGACAATGGTGTTGTGTACGCCGAGCGCGACGATCGCGATCGCCGCGGCGACCGCAAGAAGTCGGAAGCTGTGCTGCATTGCCGAGGAGCGAAGCGCTGCTGGCGATGCCGCAGTCCGCGACGCCGCCAGTCGCGCCATGGTGCGATCGGTGAACCCGCTGCTGAACGCCGCCGCCGGCAACGCGTCGCGCAGCAGGAGCCGGGCGTGCTCGGTGCTGGCTGAGTCGTGAGGCAAGTCGCTGCGATCCGTCATGCGGTGAACTCCTCCCACACGGGGCCGAGCGTGACGCGCAACTGCTGCACCGCGCGGGACAGCCGTGAGAGTACTGTGCCTTCAGGGATCTGTAGAATCTCAGCCGTTTCCTTCGTACTCCGTTCGTCGAGCAATCGCAACACGACTACCGCGCGATGCTCCGGACTCCGTGTATCGAGTGCCACGCGTGTGCGATGCGCGGTGCTGTCGTCAGTCGCGACGATCTCCGCCACCGGATCAACGGCGCGATCGATGGCAGTATCGTCTCTCACAAACCGCAGTTCACGACGGCGCGTGCTTCGCAGTGCATTCAGCGCGGTACTCATGGCAATCCGCACCAGGTATGTGCGAACTGATGACTCACCGCGAAACGAGGAGAGCGCCTGATGAAAGCGCACGAACGTTTCCTGGCCGACGTCGTCGGCGTCATCGCGCGAGCCGAGCATGCCGAACACCGTGCGCGCGACTGCCGCCTGATGGCGCTCGACCAGTCGACGGAAGGCGTCGTCGTCACCATCGCGGGCGCGGGCGACCAGTGCGGCATCATCGTCGCGTTCTGTCACGTGTGTGGCGGGGAGTGAGGCAGCCCGATCGGATGACCGGGCTGCCTCACCAGGAACTCAGCGTTCGTTGCCTTCGTCGTCACCCGGGCCACGACGCATACCGGGACGGCTGTCCGTCGAGCCACCATGGCCGCGACCGTGCATACCGGGACCATGATGCTCCTTTGTCAGCGCTTCACGCTTGACCTTCTGCTCCGGCGTGAGGATAGCGAGCAGCGCCTTTTCATGCTCGGCGTGACGGGCTTCCATCGC
>JANMWU010000215.1:0-1575 GCA_031380785.1 Gemmatimonadaceae bacterium | reverse complement strand
ACGGCGCGCGCGGTGGTGCCGTGACGCGTGTCATCGAGCAGCATGCCTTCACCGATGGCCTCGCCCGGGCCCATCGTTACCAGGCGCGTGGTGCGACCGCCGGCGGTCTTTTCAATGGCAACACCACCGGCGACAACGAGGGCGAACATCTTGCGCTCGTCGCCTTCGCTGAAGAACACATCGTCAGTGGCGAAGGAATGCGGCTCGACAGCGTGGGCCAGGCGCCAGAGCTGCGCATCAGGCAGCCCGGCCACGAACGGCAGGGCTTTGAGCTGGGTCAGAATCACGTTTTCCATGGCGAAAAACTACGCCGCGGGACAGCAAGTCGCGAGCGCGGTCGATACCACGCGCGCCCACGTCGACCCGTTCACGAACCTCCACCGTCCAGACTGAGTACCAATCGCAATCCCGCATCGACGTGCTGCATCACGGCAACACTCAATCGCCCGACTCTCTCGATCATTTCATCGCGATCAAGCGTCACCAACTGACTGACATTCGCGACGGAGTCTCTCGGTAACCCGCTCATCTTCCGCGTGACAAGCGTATTTCCGGGTGCATCGAGGAGTCGCATGGACGACGTGAGCACGACGGCAATCACGGTGCTGATCGCGCTCCGATTGAACGCGTCCGCCTGTACCACGACCGCAGGCCGCCGAAATCCCGGAGACGACCCCACCGGATCGCCCAGTTCCACCCACCAGACTTCACCTCGCGTGACTACCACTCGGCCCGTCGAACCGTTTTCCGGGCGGCGCTACGCAATGCCTCGTCGCGACTGCTCGCCGTGACGGAGTGCACGTCATTCAGGCGTGCCGTCACGCTATCACTGCGGAACTTCGCGAGATATTCAGCCAAGGCTGTGGCGTAGAGCTGTGAGCGCGACATGCCGATCCGTTCGGCAACTTCGTCCGCCTCGTCGAAAAGTTCGTCGGGGAGGGAGATGGCAGTTTTCATACCTGAGTATAACCTTGGTATTACCGGCGCGCTATTGCCGACTGTGGCTGCCAGTTCGCGTCACAGGCGCCCGGACTCGTCAACCGCCAGCAAGAGCGTGTCCATCGGCTCGAAGGTGGACGCTCTACGCATGACGAATGCTCCGCTTGACGATGACGCCGCGTGAACATACGGTCATCGGCATACGCGAGCGTCATCAATTACGCGCGCGCCTAACCACTTCTGCTGCGACACCCATGCCCCCCGGCCGCCAGGACCCCTGCCCCTGCGGCAGCGGACGCAAATACAAGCGGTGCTGCGGCGGTCAAGTGAAGATCACCGCCTTGCGCCCGGCGCTGTCACCTTCCGAAATCATCGCCGGCAGGCGCGACCTGCTCCATGCCGCAATCCTCCGCTTCGCAAACCGGCGCGGTGGTCCGGAGTGGATCCAGGAAGCGATGGATACCTACGTCGACGAGTGGTACGACGAAATGCCGCGCGACGAAATCCAGACCATGCTGCCGTGGGCGCTGTTTCACTGGCCTGAAGCTGTCTCCGGGCTATCGATGGCCCAGCTGTTCCGCGAGAGCGACACGCGCCGTCTGGCACCGCAGCTGCGCGCCATGCTGGATGCGGAGA
>JANMWU010000193.1:0-13038 GCA_031380785.1 Gemmatimonadaceae bacterium | reverse complement strand
GCGCGCTCCAGAGACCCGCTGCCGAGCGTCAGGCGCCACGGCAGCCCGGCGCCATCGGTGAGTGTCAGCGTGCCGGCGTCGATGCTGAACGCGAGTGGATGCACCTGTGCAGGCATTGCCGCCTTGGTGCTCCAGATCACTGTATCGAGCGACGGATACCGATACGCGCGCGCCGCGCCACCCAGAGCGGGAACGCGGAGCACGATGGCATCGGGACCGAGGCTGCCAGCAATGGCTGGCGTCGCGCCGCGGTCGTCAGAGGCGCTGCAGGCGGCGAGCACCAGAGCGAAGGCGAGAAATTGGGATCGCACGCGCGAAACTTAGTCGTTACACATCGTGAATCGCCCCCGGTTTTGCGGAGAGCCAGTGACCTGAATCCCCGGTCAGTGTGGTGTGCACCGCGCCGAGCGATGGCGATCACAGACTGTCAGCATCCGACCGCGCCTTGACGAATTCGACGATGCAGCCCGATGGTCGGAAGACGAAGGCTATCCGGCGGTTGAATGCGGTCGCGAACGTGGGCGGGCACAGCACACAGCTGTCTCGCTCAATTTCATTCGCCACCACGCAATCCAGCGTTTCATTGGATTCATGCAACTCAAAGCAGGCATGATCCAGACCACCGCCGCGCGACAGCCGTGAAGACAGCGGCGAGTCCTCACTGCGATCCGTGGGCGCGATCAGTTCTCACAGCACCGGGCTGTGCGGATCGGACAGGAATTGCACTGTCACCCGCTGGATTGGGTCAGCGATCGCTGCCGTCACCGCGTGCGCGCCTTCACGCTCGAACTGGCGCAGACTCGGCCCAATGTCCTTGACCACCCATCCGAGATGATGCAGTCGCACCATGTTCTCCAAACAGTGTCAATGAAGTGTGGTCTGCACGAAGCGCGTCGGGCACGGCGCAGCCACTGACTCGCGTCTCCCGCCTGAATCACGCCGACGGCAGTGCAATCAAGCGCACCGTGTTGGCGTCCGGGCTCCGCAACCGGGTCGCAGCTCGATCAGAACGCCTTGTACACGATGTCGGGAGCGGCCTGGTTCAGCAGGACGGATATGACAAACGCAGCCAGACCCAGGGCCGACGCATACACGACCCGCGCGTAGCGGCTGGTCAGGCAGACCTGCCCACCAACCGTGATCGAGAGCAGTCTGGCCCGGAGCCACTCCCAGCCCGACAGCACAGCGGTCATGCACAACCAGACGATGAGCCAGACTGTCGCCCACCCGATGACACTGAGCGCCCGGAATATGCCGTGAATATGCTCCCAATCGGCCCAGAACCAGAGCAGGGTGAATGCGAACCAGGCGAACGTCAGTCCCCGACCGAATGTAATATAGCTCACATTTTTCGCGAGTGCCCTGTATCGCTTGCTGCCCAACTGCTTCGCCAGCGACAGCTGCCAGAGTTTGTTGCTCGCGACTCCGACGCCCTGCAATACGCCGAACACGGCGAACTCCGACGTGCGCCCGTGCCAGATGCCGATCAGAAAGAACGTGACGAAGAAGCAGAACACTGCCAGAAACGGTTGCACCGACGTCGACGATATTCTGCGCATGAGCGTCGCCAGCAGCGGATTGTAGACGTAGATCCGCAGCCAGGTCGACAGCGTGATATGCCAGCGATTCCAGAAATCCAGAAACGAGCTCGCAGAAAACGGCCGATTGAAATTCTCAGGGAGCTGCACACGCATCAATCGCGCGACCGCGATCACAATATCGATGTAGCCTGAAAAATTTGCGTACAGAAAGAAGGGATACAGGACGAAAAGCCGGAACGCGGCGTACATCCGGAGGCCCGGCGAAATCGGCTGGGCCAACTGTGCGACCGCGTCCTCCTGCAAACCGTGCAGCAGCATGGCCAGCACAGTGACCTTGAAGAATCCGCGAACGATGCGTTCCAGCTGCAATCCCACAACCTGTGGCCCCAGTCGGATCGGCTCGTCGGCGAACTGGTCGCGGGAGAACTCGTCGAATCTCTGGATGGGACCAGACACCAGGGTGGTGAAGTTCATCGTGTACAGCAGGTACGAGGCAAAGCCGACGTGCCGTCGTTCGTCGCTCTCGCCCTCGCCAGTGTCAATGATCAGGTGCAGTACGCGAAAAAAGATGTAGGAGAGCCCGACCGTCAGGTACGGGAACCGCAGAAACGCGCCGTCCGGGAGCACGGTGTATTTCTTGAGCCAGATGTACGCCAGAATGACGCAGAGCAGACTCGCGCCCAGCCACCGCGCGCCGCTGCGTTCGACCAGCAGCAAGCCGGCGTAACCCAGCAGCAGAAAACCCGTCAGCGGCACCACGGCAATGGGTGCCTTCAGTTGCAGGCCCAGAAAGACAGCGCTGGCAGCAACGAGCACGACCGCACGCCAGACCGGCGAGCGGCTGATATTCGACAGCAGCGCGGCGGCCAGGCCGAGCATTACGAGCTGCAGTGACGGCGTATCCACTGCTATTTGCGCCGGAGTGAATCGCCTGACGGAGCGCCGGTCGCGCGCAATTCCGGAACGGCGCTGACAATCGCCGTGGCCAACAGGCCTGCGAGTGCAGCATGACCCGCCGCGTCGGGATGCCCGTCGAGCGGAAGGAAGAAATGCTCGGGGCGTGGGAGTGAGCGAAAGCCCGGCAGGATGTCGACAAACAGTCCGCCGCTCCTCGTGATCTCCGATCGCAGTTCCCGGCTCAGGCGATACGGATCGAATCCGGCCGGCCACTCACCCAGAGAAATCATGGCTGCCTGCGCGCGATTGGGTGTCAACGTCGCGATGACCGGAACACCCGCCGCGTGCGCTTTCGCGTCGATTTCAGCGGCGTATGCACCCAACTCCCTTACGCGTGCGGCCCAATCCGCGCTCAACGTTGCCCTCAGGAAGCCTGCCTCACTGTCTTCGGACTTGTTCAGCAGATAGGCCTGAACGTATTGGCGCTGGCTCTGCAGTTCATATAGCCAGTGGCGCAGCGCATTCCCGACGACAATCGTGCCACCGCCTTTCCGGATCCGGTCGAGAATCGCGTTTTTGAGTTGAGAAACGGAGCCGTCGGACGCCGCAGTCGTGTTGTATGCCATCGTCGTGATGTCGAATCGAATTTTTTCGATGTCCGTCGGTGTCAGCAGCCAGAGAATGAGGTCGGGGTCCGCCGCCAGTGCGGCGTCGAAGCGCAATGCGGCATTGCGGGGAAATCCGTACGCCATGCCTTCGTTGTACAGCTCAATCCTGCGGCCACTGCGGCGCGCAAGGTCCGCCGGCAGCAGCGTGGCCAGAGTCTGTTCAACCGGCACGCGCTCGCCGATGGCCAATGAGGATCCAATCAGGACTATTCGAAAGACGCCTTCAGCTTTCGGCTTTGATATCGGTGCCGATCGGAATCCGGCGCCGTCCAGACGGTATTCCACCAGCGGACCTTCCATGATTTTTTCCGTGCACACCGAATTCGGGATGCCCCGGATGCCGGTGGCCGGCTCACGCAGGACCAGGCAGTCTTCAATGCTGGTCGTGGTGGTGCAGAGCACTCGCCGAGCGATCAACTCCATCGATACCGCGAGCACCACGATTGTCACCAGCCCGATCACGGGCAGCAGAAACCAGTCGCGCCGTGCGACCGGTGCCGCCGGCACATCGGTGGCGGGCGGTGCATTCACTGGCGTCATCAGCCTACGTGCTGTGTGGCGTCGAAAAGTGCTCCGACACCACCGACATCGGTGCGCGTTCGCGCGGCGCAGCGTCCACCGGCAGCTGCCAGCGCGTGAGCCCGGACCCGTCGTCGCCCACCTTGGTGAAGCCGAGCTTCGCGTAGTGATCCACGACCAGCGTGTTGCGATCCGTGGGACGATACTCGCCGCTCAGTGTTCGAATACCCGCGGCCCGTGCGTGCTGCAGAAGCTCGCTCAGCACCGCGTGTTCCACCCGTCGTCCCAGCACCCGGCAACTCATCAGCCACGTGTCGACGTTCCACTCGTCAATGCCCTGTGGTCTGCAAATCACCACACTGATCATTCCATTGTCACCGAAGATGTCGGTCAAGCGGACCTGCATTGTGAAGACGGGTGGATCGTTCTCCGCATCAGCAACTTCGCGATCGGTGTAGCGCCGCGTCGTCAGATTGTACTGGTTGGATTTGTTGATCAGCTGCACGATGCGTGTTCTCCCCACTTCGTCGAAGGGTTGAAACGCGATCGTCATGTCGAGTGATTCGAGGTAGGCGTCGAGGCCGCCCACCTGCTGCTGCAGCTCGGCGCGCCTGGCATTGTCCTGGTACAACAGCGCGCGCCTGAAATCCTCGCCGGAAACGGCGACGGCCTCGAAGTAGCCAGCGGCGGCAAGTGTCCGCGCGTACAACGCCGCCTGCATCGGCAGTTCGGGAACAGCGACTTGCGGCAGCAGCTGTCGCACCAAGCCGCGCTCGACCGGATTGTCATCCAGAAACACCATCGAATCGAGTCCGAGCGACAGTTCGCGGGCGATCGCTTCAATATTAGTCGCTTTATCGTTCCAGTTGGCCTGAAATACGGCGATATGATCGAGTTTGAGCAGCATTTCCGGATGCTTCTGAAACGGTTCGCGCGCCACTGCGTCGGTATTCTTCGATGATACGGCCAGCAAAATTCCGCGTTGCCGCAGATTGAGCGCGAGCCGCTGGATTTCCAGGTGAGCCTCACCCTCGGGATCACCCTGCGCCAGCCTGATGCCGTCAAGCCCGTCGTCGCCGATCACGCCGCCCCAGACGGTATTGTCGAGGTCGAGTATCAGCACCTTTCTGCTCTTGCCGCGAATGGCGGCGATGGTTCGTGCCACGTGCTCTGCATACAGCGGGATCATGGTCGCGGAGAATGCGAACCGCCCCATATTCCACAACTGCGTGTCGTGCCAATCCGCCAGACCAACCGTTTCCGCCAGTCCTGCGACGTCGAGCAGCACGTCATTCGAGCCCAGAACTATCGCCGCCAACTCCTGGTTTATGCCATCGATGAGGCTTCGATACGTGCCCGACATCGCGCGGTCAATGCTGCCAAAGATTGTTTCCACCGGTGGCGCGAGCGTCTGCACAATGCAGAGGGCATTGGAGGCATTGAGGCCAGTTCGCAACGCCTGGAGATAGCCAACAGCTGCCCGCTGCGTGGCTGCGGAAGCCGCGGCGTTCGCAAAGGAGAGTTTGAGCGGCAGCGCGCGATAATCGAGCGCGAGAAGCACGGCGTCCGGCTTCGAGCGATTGACCATCGACTCCGGATTCAGCGCCTCCTGCGCCACCTGATCGTACTCCGGCTTGACCACCTCGAGCGCGATGCCATGGCGTGCAGCGCTCGCGATCAACGCCGGGACCACAAGGTCCATCGTCGAGTTGCTCAGAACGGCGAGCCGGAATGGCACGAGTGGATGCAGGCGCGTCACAGCAGGTGTTTGACTGGCGCGCGATTTTTCGATGACCTTCGCCAGCCGAGTCAACTGGTTGAGATCCAGGGCATGCGTCGCCAGCGACTGCAGCGGGCCCCCGATGGACTCCGCCAAATTGGACACGGCCTTCAGCCTGGCCGAGAAGTCATCCGGCGCACGAGGCAGCCACTGCAGTTCCGTGTACAGCTGATTCATTGGCGCTATCCCGGTCTTCTTCGTGTGTTGCGTGAGCGAGTTGTTCAGGTGCAGAAAAATGCTCACCTGGCGCCGAGGATGACGACGCGATCACGCGGCGGGTAAAACGTCCGGCGCGTCCACGGTTGGTGCGCGGAATACTGCGTGCCGCCTACCGCCGCGGCCGCGAGCCGGCCAGTGTGGGGATCCGTTTGCGCCGCGTGCGCCGATGCATGGGCTGCGGAAGTCCGTTGGCTATGCTGTGCGTCCGCAACAGCACGCATGTTCCGCGCACGTACGCCGTGGATGTGCGTCTCGGCGAGCGTCGCAATTTGATGGGCCCGGATGGGTGGCGTTCCGACGTGCGGTCGAGTTACGCGCACGAGAGGCGACTATCCCGGGAGCCTTACGGCGCCCGCTTCCCGATCAACTTCGCCAGTTCACCGACGTTTTGGAGACGGCCGAGTTCGGAAGTGGAAAACTTCACGTTGAATGTCTGCTCAATTGTCAGCATCAGGCGTATATGTGCAAGGCTATCCCATTCCTCAACGTCCTTGGCCGTCAGTTCAGGCGTGGCCGTGATGGATTCGTCATCGAAAACATCGTGAAAGATGCCGGTGAGACAGGTATAGATCTGTGCTTCATCCATTGCGCGAACGTCTCGGGTATAGGTGGCAAGCGGCCTAAGTGCTGGCACCGCACAATTCGTCAGTGGTTTTCGCGATGTGTGATGTAGGAATTTGCTAATCTAAGCGATCGGCGCTTGGCGGGGAGTAGCCGCATGGTAGCCCCAAACCGACGCTCCGCGAGCATCATACCCGATTCATGGCTGGATGCCGTGACGGAAGCCACAGCAAGTGCAACGGAAATTGCGACGATTATCGGCGCGGCGAAGCGGACGCCCGATCGGAAATACAAAGGGCGCCCGATTGTCGCAGGCGCCCTTTGAGCGTTCGGTCAGGCGGTGGTGACAGGCACCAACTCAGTACGATGTGCCCAACGACCATTGCCAGAAGCCCTTTTGTGCCGGGCGATCGAGCGGAATCGCGTAGTCCCATCGCAGCAGCGCGAAGTTGAAGAGGTTCACGCGGATCGAGTAGCCGTAGCTGCGGAGCAGGAAGCGCTGTGTGTTGGCGTCGTAGTTGGCCGGACGTGAGAACGATACCGTCTGGCCGGCGGTGTAGGCGATACCGGCGTCGTAGAACACCGCGCCATCAACCGGTGGCAACTGCACCGGCAACACGCCCAGTTCGAAGCGGCGGATCAGCGGGAACCGGACTTCGGCCGATGCCACAGCGGCGCGCGAGCCAAGCAACTCGGTTTGACTGCAGCCCGACGAGGCGCCAATCGATGGCTGACAGCCGAAATCGAGTGCGTTCACACGATCGTATCCGCGCAGCCACATGATGCCATTCGGATTGCCGATGTAATTCGGGAAGAAGGCTTCATCGCGGCCGGTGCGCACGACGCTGGTGAAGCGGGTCGCAACGGTGAGGTAGTTGAAGAGCAGGGCATCGTAGCGACGATAGTCGGCTACGAACTCATGCCACTGGCGGCTGCCGAACGTCGGTTGATACGCGAAGCGCATGCGACGACCCATCAGCGGCGCGGTATAGCCCATCAACGTGTTGTCGGACACGAATGCGGCCTTCGGCTGCACGAAGCTGAGCGAGCCGTTGTTGATTTCGTCCACGATCTGGAACTGCGTGCTCTGGCCGAAGCTGTTGAACTGCCGCGCTACCAAAACTTGCGAGCGTCCGATGTTCTCAAAACCGAGTCCGAGTTCGAAGCGCTTGAAGCGATTGCGCGGCAGCAGCGATGTGAACGCAACGTCGCGCAGAACATAGCGCGCAAGGCTCTGCGTTTCCTGATATACGCCGGGGTTGTTCTGTACCGGCTGGACCGACTGCCCGCTGAAGAAGAAATACGGGTACTGCGAGATGGATGTGTTGTACTGAAGCTTGCCACCGAGATTGGTATAGCCGGCGTAGAAGATGGCGTCCTGGATGCGACCGTTGACCTGCGCTGTGAAAGCCAGACGGTTGTTGCCGAGGAGATCGCTCAGCACCACCGTCGTGCCACCGAATAGTCCGCGCCCAAAGTTGTCCCGCGCGTACCCGA
Organism: Gemmatimonadaceae bacterium; assembly: GCA_031380785.1. Classification (GTDB taxonomy): domain Bacteria; phylum Gemmatimonadota; class Gemmatimonadetes; order Gemmatimonadales; family Gemmatimonadaceae; genus JACMLX01. The sequence continues at coordinate 5,356 of JANMWU010000193.1, read as the reverse complement.
TGCTCGGACGCGCGACATAGTCCGCTTCGTAGCTCACCTTGTACGGTGCGTCGCGGAATCGTGCCGGATCGGGCAACGCCAGATCGGCACTGTCGAGCAGCTGATTCACGCTGACGGCGGTCGAATCACGTTCGCCACGATTGGGCAGTGAATCCGATGCGCGCAGTCCCTCGGCTCCGCGATACACCGAACGTGGAGTACCGATGCGACGCCCGTATACAAAGCCCGGATCGGCGGGATTCGGCACGCGTGCCGGATCGAGCGCGCCGACGTTCGGCGTCTGAGGCGTGCCGGTCGGCGTTGCGGTCGGTGTACCGTTGCCGGTGTTCGGCGTCGGCTTGCGATCGGTCGGACTGACAGGTGGCAGTGTGCCGACGATGGGCGTGTTGCTGCCAGGCGTGCCAGCGGGACGTGCACCCGGCACCGTGGGCTGTGTCGGCGTTGGTGACGGCGACGTTGAAGGCGCCCCCGGCGCTGAGGGAGCAGTGGCTGTGAGCGAAATGCCGTTTGCCGATGCGATCATCGTCGCCGGTGCAGTGACCGGTGCGCGATACGGCTCTTTCTTCAGCGCGCGAGGGTTGTCCACCGTCCACACGGTGTACTCGCCCTTCTTCTCGAAGTGCACGAACGCCATGCGATCGGCAGTGCGCGCCCAGCTCAGCGCAGGGCTGAACTCGGTGATGCCCGAGATGCCACCTGCCACATTCGTGAGCTGATAGTGCTCCCTGTTTCCGAAGTCGTACAGGAACACGTTCGGCACGCCGTTGCGATCGGTGATGTACGCGATGCTCTTGCCGTCGGGGGCCCACTGCGGGTTGATGCTCAGGCCCGGCTGGTTGGGCAGCACACTCACGTTGCCGGATGCCATGTCATACAGACAAATCTTCCAGCGGCTGAAGCGCAGCAGATCAAAGTCGGTCTCGGCACCGCGATCACTGGCGAACGCAATCGTCTTGCCGTCCGGGGAGACACTCGGCATGAAATCGCCGTAGTGATCCGTGGTCAGCATGCGGAAGCCGGTACCATCGGTGGCCACAATCGCGAGATCGGTGATGCCGCCCTTGTTGGCGCTGAACACGATGTGCGAGCCATCCGGCGTGAACACGGGGCTCAGCACACCATCCACCGGCAGATCGATGCGACGCGTGTCGCCGCCGCGAGTGCGTGTCAGATACAGCACATCCTTGCCGTTCCGCTGACCGACGTACGCCACATGATTGCCGTCGGGCGAGAACGAACTCTGGCTGTAGAGCAGCCGCAGTTCTTCAGCGTTCGGATTTGTGGTGCTCTTGACCAGACGACGAATACGCTTGCCGGTGCGTGCATCGGCCAGCCACAGATCGATGAAGACTTCGCCGCGCAGGAAGTTGCCGTCGGACAGGAACACCATCTTGCTGCCGTCGTCCGACAAAGACGGTGCAAGGAAGATGTTGCCGCCGCTCTTCTTCGGGCTGAGGATGTTGTCGGCGAAGCGACGCGGACGATCGAGGTTCACCACCTGCGGCAGGAACTGCTTCTGCAGCGCGTCCTTCCAGTCGTCGCTGAGTTCTTCCAGCGACAGCCCGAGTTCGCGCTTGAAGGCACGCTCGACGCCGACGTTCGGCAGTGCTTCGAGAATCTGACCGATCACCTGATCACCCCAGCGCTCGCCGATGTAACGCATCAGCGATTCTCCGAAGCGATACGGGAACCACTTGTCCGGATAGAGCGTCATCTGCTCGATCGTCGGGATGTCACCGTTCAGGGCAGCGTCACGCAGCCACATGTCAGTGAAGCGATGATCGGTGCCGAGCGACAGATACTCGGCCATGCCTTCCATCAGCCAGAGCGGCGGATTAACCGCCTGCAGTGACTGCAGATTGGCGCCCGCGCGTCCGCGCGAAAACACATCGTACTGGAACTGATGCGTCATCTCGTGCGTGAGCACATGCTCGAACGTGCGGAAGTCGCCCGTGAGCGGCAGCACGTTGCGCTGTCGTTGTGCGTCGGTCACACCGCCGGTGCCCTCGCCGAGATCGCCGAAAATGTTGTTCTGTGCGAAGTCGGTGCGGCTGGCGAAGATGACGATCGGCTTCCGCTCACGGAACTCATGTCCGAGAATGCGCGACAGCCGCGCGTATGAGCGCTCGGCCATGCGTGCAGCGTCTTCCACCGCCGGCTTTTCGTCTTTGTAATAGTGCACGCGGAAGTGCTCTGTTTCGAGCACCCGCCATTCGAACCGGTTGTACTGCACCTGGTTCTTTCCGAAATACCCTTGGGCGCCGGCTGACGACGCCAATGCCACCGTTGCGGTGATCGCCACCGCCAGGTTCCGTAGAATGCGCATTCCCCGTCCTCCCGGACTTCGTGGCCCGCTCGAGACCAGTTGCCTCAACCCTTCGTCACTCGAATGCCACGCGCTCCGCATCACTCCACAACCGCTCGAGCTGATAGAAGTTCCGCAGTGTCGGATGGAAGACATGAATCACGACATCGGTGTAGTCGAGGAGCGCCCAGCGCCCCTGTTCCACACCTTCCGCGTGCGTCACCCGTTCACCCTGCTCGCGCAACGACCGCACTACATGGTCGGCCATGCTTCGTACGTGGGTATCCGACGTTCCGGATGCAATCACGAAGAAGTCCGTCATATCCGTGAGCCCGGCCAGCGACAGCACCTGAATGTCCGTGCCCTTGAAATCGCTCATCAGCTGCGCCGCACGGGTGGCGAGGGCTTTCGAGGCTTCCCGGGTGGCACGGGTCGTACGCGTCAATGTCGTCATCGATGAATGGAACGGCGGGCGCGAACCCACCTCATGGCACGGAGGCCCGCCGATTCATGTCGACGGGGGCGACCAACCAAAGGTTAATCCGTCTCCCTCGCCTCCACACACTGTTCCATTCGTTTTCTTTATCTGCTCAACTCAGCTGGCGCCACGACGGTCACGTCTTCATCGACGCACGCATCGCTGTGACACGCGCAGCCCATTGCATGCAGACACGCTCGTGATCGCCGACCCCTACGCGGAGACGGCTGGCTGAGCCGGCGAATTCCCGGGCTTTCTGAATCGCGCGGGAGGTGACCCGCCAGGGAGTCGGCGCTGCGGCGGAGCCAGCGCGCGTGGTGACCTGTTCCCGCAAATATGGTGTCCGCAGCCATCTTATAGAGCAAATAATACTTGCAAAGATTAGCGTATAAAGTACATTTGCATGTTCAGATGTGCCATTCAGGGTAAAAAAATTGAGAGGTCAGTGTGAAACGCCGAGCGCCAATAACCGCGGAGCTGAAACGACTCCGTCTCCGTCAGCTTGATGCGCAGCTGCGGGCCTGGCTGCCGACCGCCGTGGCTGGACGGCCCCGCGAGGGCTGGGCAAAGGCGATCCGAGAGGCGCTGGGTATTCAGGTGACGCAGCAAGCCCGGAAGCTGAGGATTGCGCCATCCGTCCTCACGAATCTCGAGAAGAGCGAGGCGCGCAGCTCCATCACGCTCAAGTCACTGGAGCGAATCGCCGAAAGCATGAATTGCCGGCTCGTTTATGCACTGGTTCCCGCGACGTCGCTGGAAAACATGCGGCGCGAGAAGGCGATGCGCACCGCGGCGACGACGATCAGCCGGGTCACGCACAGTATGCGACTCGAAGACCAGAGCATTTCGACGGAAGCCACCGCACGGCAGATCGAGGATCTCACGAATTCGCTGCTCGACGAATGGCGTCCGGAACTCTGGGATGACGAATGAGCCGCTCGGCGCTTCGCATGCGCCAGGGGCAACGCCGCTCGATCCGGACGAAATCGCAGCGCTCATGCCGACGGCTGTGTTCACGCAGGCGGAGTTGAACGAGTGGGAGCAGGCCAACATCGTCGAAGGAACGACCTGGGCGCGATCGAGACGAAAGCGTCAGATCCTCACCGCAGAGTTTCTCAGGGAACTGCATTTCAGAATGTTCGGACGTACCTGGACCTGGGCGGGAACCTTCCGCCACAGTAACAAGAACATTGGTGGAGACTGGTCTCTTGTTCCTTCGGCGATGCAGGACCTGCTCAACGACACGCGGTACTGGATCGAGCACTCCACGTACCCTCGCGACGAGATTGGCGCACGATTTCACCATCGGTTGGTACTGATTCATCCGTTCCCCAACGGCAATGGACGCTTCGCGCGCCTCGCAACCGATGTGCTGCTCGAACGTGAGCTGATTGTCAGCGCGTTCACATGGGGTAACGGTCGCCTCGACGAAGCATCAGCGACGCGTGCGCGCTACATCGCGGCACTCCGCGCCGCTGACAAACACGACATCACGCGGCTCGTCAGTTTCGTGCGGAGTTGACGGCATCGGAACAGGCAAAGGGGCGACTTCGACTGAAGCCGCCCCACTCTCTGTACCGCGTCTCCGTACGCGACCGGCGATGCGTTTTCGCCGATCGTGTAGCGCCACTCAGCCCTTGATCACCCAGACTTTCACTTCGGGCTTCACATCGGCATGCAGCTTGATTGCAACCTTGTAGACGCCGAGCGCCTTGATCGGCTCGTGCAGGTCGATCTGGCGCTTTTCAACGTGCAGACCCTGCGCCTTAAGCTGCTCTGCGATGTCGCCGGCGGTCACGGAGCCGAAGAGCTTGCCCTCGTCGCCAACACGCGCGGCGAAGGTGATCGAGAGATCCGCGAACTTTTTCGCCTCTTGTTCGGCCGCCGTCACGCGCGCCTGTTCAGCCGCAACGAGCTTTGCCTTCTCCATCGAGATGCGCTTCTTGTTGCCATCGGTGGCCGGCAGCGCCATGCCCCGTGGCAGCAGGAAGTTGCGCGCATAGCCTGACGAGACCTTCACCAGGTCGCCAGCATGCCCGAGACTGTCCACCGCTTGCCGAAGAATCACTTCCATTCTGCCATCCTCCTCATATCAGGAAATCGCGGGCCGGATCCGACGTCGCCAATCGGCCCAGGTATCACCAAGTCCCACCAGTCCGAGCGCAATCGCCGCCCCGTCCCGCAGCAGCAGCAACAACGCCACACCCAGCATCAGCCCGAGCAGCGTGCGCCCGGGACGTAAGAACCACGCCAGCACTGCCGCTCCGCGCATTGCGTACAACGCGCCGAAGAACACCAGCAGATTCACACCCAGCGGCCGCAACGCGTCGAGCGCCGGCAGCAGCGCGAGCACCAGACCAACGATCACAGACCAGATCCAGTGATCGTTGAAGCGAAAGTCCCGCAACCGCGCGAGATCATCTCCCAATCGTGTGCGACTGAAGCGATGGAACAGCGACCATGCGAGCGCCATCGCGACCAGCGTCTGCAACGCGAGCATCGACGGCAGAACCAGTCGCGCCAGCCGCGGCAAACCAGCGATGCTCTGTTCGAAGCGATCCAGCACAGCGGTC
>JANMWU010000192.1:0-2790 GCA_031380785.1 Gemmatimonadaceae bacterium | reverse complement strand
CGCCGGTGACGTTGCGCATGCGTGGCATCGCCAAGGCATTCCCCGGCGTTCAGGCGCTGGCGGGTGTCGATCTCGACGTGAGCGGCGGTGACGTGCACGTGCTGCTTGGTGAGAACGGCGCCGGCAAGTCGACGCTGATGAAGATTCTCAGCGGCGCGCTGCAAGCCGACGCCGGCACGATCGAGATCGACGGTGTGCCAGTCGCACTCGTTTCACCGCGTATCGCGCGTGACGCCGGCATCGCGATCATTCATCAGGAACTCGCGCTGGTGCCAGAGATGACCGTGGCCGAGAACATCTGGCTGGGGCGTGCGCCCACCCGCTTCGGCATGCTCGATCACGGCCCGATGGTGCACCGCTCAGCCGCGCTGCTGGCGCAACTCGGCGCCACCATCGACCCGAATGAACTCGTGAGTGCGCTGGGAATTGCGCAGCAGCAGCTGGTGGAAATTGCGCGTGCGCTCTCTCTGGACGCACGGATCCTGATCATGGATGAACCGACGTCGGCGCTCACGGAGCGAGAGTCGGCGCGGTTGTTCGAAACCATTCGCGGACTGACGGCGCGCGGAGTCGCGATCATCTACATCTCGCATCGGCTCGACGAGATCTTCGCGATCGGCAATCGCATCACGGTACTTCGTGACGGCCGCAACGTCGTGACGCAGACCGTCGATCACGCCGATCGCCGGGAGCTGGTGCGACTGATGGCGAATCGCGATGTGGACGAACTGGTGCCGGAATCGTCGCACAAAATCGGCAAGCCGAAGCTGCGCGTGGAGCGCCTGTCGCATGGCAGCTCGCTCCACGATGTGTCATTCAGCGTGCGGGCCGGTGAGATCGTCGGATTCGCCGGTCTGCTTGGCGCCGGCCGCACCGAAATTGCGCGAGCCGTGTTCGGACTGGAGTTGCTGGACCGCGGCACGATCTACGTGGACGAGCGCGAAGTGGAGATACGCTCGCCGCGCGACGCAATCGCGGCCGGCATCGGATTCGTCACCGAGGATCGCAAGCGCGAAGGACTCGTGCTCGGCCGCTCGGTGCGTGACAACATCGCGCTACCGATTCTCAAGCGCCTGGCGCGGCTTGGTATCGTGCGCAGCCGGCATGAGCATGCGACGGCTGAAGCGGCGGTCCGCGATCTGCGCATTCGCACACCGTCGGTGCGCCAGCTGGCGCAGCATCTGAGTGGCGGAAACCAGCAGAAGATCGTACTCGCCAAGTGGCTCGCGACCGGCGCGCGCATTCTCTTTCTGGACGAGCCGACGCGTGGCATCGATGTCGGCTCGAAACAGGAGATCTACGCTTTGATCCAGGAACTGGCCGCGGATGGCGTGGCGATCGTGCTGATGTCGTCGGATCTCCCGGAAGTGCTGGGACTTTCCGATCGTGTGCTGGTGATGCGCGAAGGTCGCATCGTTGGCGAGTTCACGCGCGCCGACGCCACGGCGGAGAATGTGATGGCCTGTGCGGTGGGAGTCTGACGGAATGATTTCGCGCCCGACGTTACGCCGCATCATCGCCGGCCGCGAGGCGGGAACGGCGTGTGGACTGCTGGTGCTGTGCGTCGGCCTGTGGATCGCCACGCCGTATTTCGCGACCGCCGCCAACCTCACCAACGTGGCCGAGCAGAGCGCGATTGTCGGTGTGATCGCCATCGGCATGACGTTCGTGATTCTGACCGGCGGCATCGATCTGTCAGTCGGCTCGATGGTGGCGCTGGCGGGCATCGTGATCGGAACGATGCTGCAACGCGGCATGTCGGTACCGATGGCGGTGCTTGCGGGTCTCGCGGCTGGCGTCGTCGCCGGTGCGTTGAACGGTCTGATGGTCACGCGCGGATCGTTGCCGCCATTCATCGCAACGCTCGGCATGATGAGTGTGGCGCGTGGTGCGGCGCTGATGTTGTCGGACGGCAGGCCAATCTCAGGTTTCCCGGAAGGGCTGCGCGTACTCGCGACGTCACGGCTGATGGGAGTACCGGCACCGGTGGTGCTGATGCTCGCGCTCTATCTGTTCGCCTATCTGGTGCTCACGCGTACCGTGCTGGGTCGCTACATGTACGCCATCGGCGGCAACGAAGAAGCGACGGCGCTGGCCGGTGTGGACGTGAAGCTGTACAAAACGCTGGTCTATGCCATCAGCGGACTCTCGGCCGGACTGTGCGCGATTCTGCTGGTGGCGCGCCTCAACTCGGCGCAACCGATCGCCGGCATCGGGTATGAGCTTGACGCGATCGCGGCGGTGGTCATCGGCGGCACCAGCCTGCTCGGCGGGTCGGGGTCGGTGATCGGCACGCTGATCGGCGCGCTGATCATGAGCGTGCTGCGCAATGGGCTCAACTTGCTTGGTGTCTCGTCGTATCTTCAGCAGGTGGCGATCGGTGTGGTGATCATCGTCGCGGTTCTGATCGACATGGCGCTGCGCCGCCGAGTCCAACGCTCCACCCGCGGATCCGCATGATGGGATTGAAGAAAATGGGTAGTGCTCTGTCGGCCGTTGTGCTGGCGATGTCTGTCGCAGGCTGCAATCGCGGCGCCGACGCAGTCGCGAAACCGACGGTGGCACTGGTGGTGAAGACGCTGAACAATCAGTTCTTCATCGATATGGAGGCCGGCGCGAAGGCGGCCGCCGATAGCCTGGGCATCGAACTGATCGTGCAGGCACCCGAACGCGAGATCGACGTCGAACGACAGATGCAGATCGTCGAGAACCTGATTCAGCGCAATGTGAAGGTGCTGCTGCTGGTGCCGAATGGATCGAAGGAGATTGTGCCGGCAGTGGTGAAGGCGA
>JANMWU010000135.1:0-2870 GCA_031380785.1 Gemmatimonadaceae bacterium | reverse complement strand
TGACGCCGTTGGGTGCGTGAGCGGGCAGGGCGGCGGCACGCTCGTGCGGCGCAAGGACGATGAGCCGGCGGCGGTGAGGACGCGTCTGGATGCGTACCGCACGTTGACGGAACCGGTGCTGGCGTGGTATCAGCAAAACGGTGCTCGCATCGCCACGATCGATGCGGTCGGTGCAATTGACGATGTCACACGTCGCGCGCGGCTCGCTCTGGGCCTGTGATCCAGCTCAAGTCGGCGCGCGAGATCGACACCATGGCGCGCGCGGGACGGATTCTCGCCGCGACTCACGACGTCGTTCAGGCGGCGATCCGGCCCGGCATCAGCACGCAGGAGCTCGACGAACTGGCCGAGAAGTTCATTCGCAGTCACGACGGTGCCGTTCCCGCATTCAAGGGACTGTACGGCTTTCCGGGTGCAATCTGCCTCAGCATCAATCAGGAAATCGTGCACGGCATCCCGTCGCCGAAGCGCATCCTGAAGGAAGGCGACATTCTTTCCGTCGACATCGGCGTGAAGCACGATGGGATGTACGCCGACGCCGCAAAGACGCATCCGGTGGGCCGGATCACGCCGGAGCATCAGCGACTGCTCGATGTGACAAAGGCCTCACTCGAGGCCGGAATCAGCGCCGCCGTGCTCGGCAACCACATTGGTGACATTGGGTACGCCGTGCAGACGGTGGTTGAAGCGGCAGGCTTCTCGGTGGTGCGCGAGCTGGTTGGACATGGCGTCGGCTTCGTGCTGCACGAAGAGATTCAGGTGCCGAACTTCGGCAAGCCGAAGCGTGGTACGAAACTGCTGGCCGGCATGACGCTGGCGATCGAGCCGATGGTGAACATCGGCACGGCGGCGATTCGCACGCTGAGCGACAAGTGGACGATCGTGTCAGCGGACGCCAAGTGGTCGGCGCATTTCGAGCATACGGTGGCGGTGACCGCCGACGGGCCGCGCATCCTCACGAATCACGATTCGTAGCCAGGGCTGTCCGCCGGTCGTCGTTGGCGGGCCCGAGCGGGAACGCGGTACACGCCGGGCGCGCCAACGGTGGATTTCAGGCAGCATTTGCAGCTCACCTGTTATCGTATGGTGTCGCGCCATTTCATGACGGAGCCGTACTATGCCACAACGCAAAACTCTGATCGGTATCCTCGCTGCAGCCGTCGCACTGTCGGGCTGCTACAGGCAGTTTGTTCCAGCGCCGTTTGGAACACCGCTCGATGACGTCTGCAATCCGACGTATGGAAATCTCGCCGTTCCGCTGGACACGTTCACGGTGGGATCAGCGCTGGTGCCTGTCACCAAAGGCTGGTCGTCGCAGTTGAACACGGCGCAGGATCTTCAGCTGACGCGCCTGGATACGGAGCTGAATATCTGGCAGGGCGGGCGTTTTCTGATGCCGGTGACGGAGCCGCGCAGTGCGGTCCGCTGCAGCGTACGTCGCGGTGACACGACCATCAGCATTCAGGCGACGCGTATGTCGGGACCGTTCTACCGCGTTGATGTGACGTGGCAGCCGCTGATCGACGGGCAGTTCTTCTACATGCAGCTGCAGACGCGGTACTCGGCGCAGTTGAAGCAGATGCGTGGGATGGTGGAGGCGGTGCGGTTTCCGGTGGATACGGCAGCGAAGAAGAAGTAGTCGCGCGAAGGATCGGTATGTACACGTATCGTCGGTGTTGCCACGTTGCGTGTGATCACGTTGAGTGTGCTGGTTGCGTCGGGAGTGATGTCGGCGTGCGCGCGTTGGCTGACCCGCAGCGCGAGGCGACTCGCTGTCGGTCACTGCACGGCGTGGCGGGAGCCGGGGCGCTAACGAGCAGTAGCCTTGACCGTAGCGCTCAAGTCTGCGGCCGGCAGCGTCAGAAACGCCGACGTGCCGCGCCCGATTTCGCTCTCGAGCGACAACGTACCGTCATGCGCACGCACAATGCCGTGCGCAATCGCGAGGCCGAGGCCCGCGCCTGAGCGATCGGTGCGCTTGCTCTGCCAGAATCGATCGAAGACGAACGGCAGGTCCTCGGCGGCAATACCGGCACCTGTATCCTGCACCACGACCAGTACACCGTTTGGGTGCCGCAATGCGCGCATTTTCACATGCCCGCCCTCCGGCGTGAACTTGACTGCATTTCCCACCAGATTCGAGAGCACCTGCGCGATCCGGTCCGGATTGATGTTGACCAGTGGCAGCCCGGCTTCGAGTTCGGTTTCCAGCGTCACACCACGTGACCGGGCGAGTGGCGCCAGCAGATCGGCCGTCGTCGCGATCAACGCCCCGATCGCCTCAGGACGACGCACGATGCGCAACTTGCCACGTTCGAGTTGCGTGACGTCCAGCAGGTCCTGAATGAGCGTGTCCATCTGCGTCGCCGCCTGCAGCATCACGCTTGCATGTTCGACCGCGGTTGGCGGCATTTTCGTGGCAGCGGGATCACTCGAAATCCGCATCAGTGCCGACGCGAGCAGCTTCACCGCGGTGACGGGATTTCGCAGATCGTGCGATACGCGACCCAGCAGATCATCACGATCACGCACGGCATTCTCGGCATCCGCCAGCGCACGCTGCACCAGCGCTTCATTGCGCCGCTGCTCGGACACATCACGCATTACGACAGCGAAGAGTGTGCCACCATCCGTCGGCACGTGAACAATCGCGGCTTCAGCGGAGAACTCCTCGCCGCTCATGCGCAAGCCGAATATCGGTGACCGTTCGGCCATGTTGCGCGCCGACGTGTCGCTTTCGCCGAACCAGCGGACATGCCTTGCGTGGGCAGCGTGGAACCGCGTCGGCAGCAGCATCGACAGTGACTGTCCCAGAACTTCGCGGGCGGTGTAGCCGAACATCCGGGTCGCGCCATCATTGAAAAAGCAAA
>JANMWU010000357.1:0-4546 GCA_031380785.1 Gemmatimonadaceae bacterium | reverse complement strand
TTCGAGAGTCGGAACGATCGTGAATTCTGGGTGACGGGACGCGTGACGCTCGACGAACTCTCCGACACGCTTGGCGTCGAAATCACCAGCGATGAAGTCGGCACCGTCGGCGGTCTGATCATGGAGCGACTCGGCCGGGTGCCGCGCGCCGGAGAGCAACTGATGATCGACGGCTTTCGCGTCGTCGTGGAACAGGTACGTCGTCGCCAGGTGCTGCGCGTGTACTTCGAACGCCTGATTCCGCTGGTGCCCGACGCTGACGCGAGCGAGGGGGCCTGATGGGTCCATTCGCGATCGCGATCCTGATTGTGGCCGGCGTAGCCGCGATGACGCTGGCGTCGCACTCGGTGCGCGCCGTAAGTCGCATCTGGCTGCGCCATTGGGTAGAGCGACGGCTGCGTGGTGCGGGTCTCGCAGAAGCGTATCTGGAGCAACCGCAGCGACTGCAACTGGCGGCAGGTGCCGGCGCGGCGGCGGTCGTGATCGCGGGCGGCGCGATGCTATCGCTCGCACTGCGCAACGAACCGGGGACGCTGGGCGTGTGGCTGGCACTGACGTCGCTTGGCGTGCTGATAGCCGGCGTCGCGATTCCGCGCGCGATTGGTCAGCGATGGGCCGTGCCGCTGGCGCCGTTCCTGCTGCCATTGTTGCAGCTCGTGGAGTTGTTGCTCGGGGTGTTTCTGCTGCCGGCGCGCTTCCTCGAGCGGCTGATCCGACCCGAGCTTGCCGGGACACCGGAAAATGCTGAGCGTGATGCGCTGGAGAACCTGTTGCGCGAAGGCGAACGCGAAGGCGTGAGCCTGCCGGGTGAACGCGAAATCATCACCGGGCTGGTGGAGTTCGGCGACAAGACACTGCGCGACGTGCTGACACCCAGGAATCAGATCTTCGCGCTCGACGTACGCCTGACGCACGCCAACCAGGCGCGACAGATGGCGGCCGCGGGTTACAGTCGCGTGCCAGTGTTTTCCGGAACGCTGGATAACGTGGTTGGCATGGTGCACGTGCGTGATGTGCTCAAGAGCGAAGGCGAAGAGGCATTGCCGATACGTGCCGTCGGCATTGCGTCAATCGACAGAAAATGCAGCGATCAGCTTTTCGCCATGCTGCAGCATCGGCAGCACCTCGCCATCGTTCGTGAAGGCGACGGTCCGGTGTTGGGCCTGGTGACGCTCGAGGATCTGCTGGAGGAAGTCGTTGGCGACATCGGCGATGAACACCGCGACCATCACCCGGTGCCAGGTTCCACATGAGTGGCCGTGTCGATCGGGTGATCGTACCGCTCGCCATCGCGAAGTTGCTGGTGTTGTTTGACGCGGGACAGCGAGCGGCGCTCGCTCGCGCCATCTCCATCGTCGAGAACCATCGCGACGGGTTCGACGCGCTGCTGGCCGTGCTGCACGCGCGACTCGGACGTGCGCGACGCATCGGTATCACAGGGCCGCCGGGCGCCGGCAAGAGCACCATCACAACTGCGTTGGTCGAGGCGCTGCGTGCCGAGGGATTGACGGTTGCGGTTGTCGCGGTCGATCCCACTTCTCCATTCACTGGCGGAGCGCTGCTCGGTGATCGCATCCGTATGGAACGCGTGGCGCTCGATCCGGGCGTGTATATCCGCTCAATGGCCACCCGCGGTTCGCTGGGCGGACTTGCATCTGCAACGCGTGAAGCCTGCGACGTCCTCGACGGGTTCGGATTCGATCGCATTCTGATCGAGACCGTAGGCGTGGGCCAGAGTGAACTCGATGTCGCGCGCACCGCTGACACGAGCGTCGTTGTGCTGGTGCCTGAAAGCGGCGATAGCATCCAGACGTTGAAGGCGGGCGTGATGGAGATCGCAGATCTCTTCGTGGTCAACAAAAGCGATCGGCCCGGTGCGGACCGGCTTCGCGGCGACATCGAACTGATGCTCGGCATGCGCATGGGTGATACGCTGCGCGGCGTTCCGGCCCATCACGGCGTTGACCTGCGACGGCTGGGCGAGGCGGAACGCGCGGCAGCAAAAATGGCGATGTCGCCCGGTAAAGCGGCGCGGGCCGCCACCGCGGATCCGCACGCCGTTGGCGGGTGGGTGCCGGCGGTGGTGAATACGGTGGCGGCGGACGGCCGCGGCATCCCGGAGTTGCTGGCGGCCATCAATCGGCACTTCGACTACCTTCAGGAATCAGGGGGTCTGGCGGAGCGGCGCCGGAGCCGGATGCGCGAGCGAATTGTCGAAGTCGCGGAAGGTCGCCTCCGCCGCCGCCTCTGGAGCGACCCCGAAACGCAGTCGTTCATTGACGCTGCACTCCCCGCTCTGGAGCGTGGCGAGACAACCCCCTTCACGATCGCCGATGCACTTCTGGCGCGCAGTGCTTCCCTGATGGCAGGTCTACCGACATGACTTCGATCTCCGATCTTTCCGAGACCGTTCGCGAGCAACAAGCCGAGCTGCAGCGGCTGCGCGATGAAGTGACGCAGTGGCGTGCGCGCTATGAAAAGGGCGAGAAGCGCGACATCGCGTACGTCAATTCAGCGGAGACGGTCCATCCGTTGTATACGCCGCTCGACGGTCCAGATCCTGACACGGCGCTCGAGGTCCCCGGCGCCTGGCCGTTCACGCGCGGCATTCATCCCACCGGATATCGCGGCAAGCTCTGGACGATGCGGCAGTTTGCCGGATTCGGCTCAGCGCGCGATACGAACGAGCGCTTCAAGTTCCTGCTCGGTCAGGGTCAGACGGGGCTCTCGGTGGCATTTGACTTTCCAACGTTGATGGGCTACGACGCCGATCATCCGCGATCGGAAGGTGAGGTCGGCAAGACGGGTGTGTCGATTTCGTCACTGGCTGACATGGAGACGTTGTTCGACGGCATTCCGCTCGATCAGGTCTCGACGTCGATGACGATCAACGGACCGGCGCTGATTCTGTATTGCTTCTACATCGCGGCGGCCGAGAAGCAGGGTGTGCCGGCGTCGAAGATTCGCGGCACGGTGCAGAATGACATCCTCAAGGAGTACATGGCGCAGCACGCCTGGTGCTTCCCGATTGAACCGGCGCTGCGGCTGATCGTTGATGGATTCGAGTGGAGCGCACAGAACGCGCCGCTGTTCAACACAATTTCCATTTCCGGCTATCATATTCGCGAAGCGGGATCCACTGCGGCGCAGGAACTGGCGTTTACGCTTGCGGACGGCTTCACGTACGTCGAGCGCGGCATGGCCCGCGGGCTGGACGTTGACTCATTCGCACCGCGACTGTCGTTCTTCTTCGACATTCACAACGATTTCTTCGAGGAAATCGCAAAACTGCGCGCTGCCCGCCGCATCTGGGCGCGCGTGTTGCGCGAGAAGTACGGTGCAAAGGATCCGAAGTCGTGGATGCTGCGCTTCCACTCGCAGACCGCCGGCGTGACGCTCACCGCGCAGCAGCCGATGAACAACGTGGCGCGGGTTGCCTATCAGGCGCTGGCCGCAGTGCTCGGAGGAACGCAGTCACTGCACACCAACTCGATGGACGAAACGCTCGCGCTGCCGACGGAAGAGGCGGTGCAGGTCGCCCTCCGCACGCAGCAGATCCTGGCGTACGAAACCGGTGTGCCGAACGTCATGGATCCGCTGGGCGGCTCATACTACGTGGAGGCGCTCACCAATGCACTCGAGCGCGACGCCGAGTCACTGTTCGCACAGATCGAGGAGCAGGGCGGCGTAGTGAAAGGGCTCGAAGAAGGGTGGTTCCAGCGCAAGATCGCCGAAGCCGCGTCGCGCCACCAATGGGAAATCGAACAGCGTCGCCGTCTCGTCGTGGGCGTCAACGAGTTCACGAACGAGAACGAGGAAATCACGATTCCTCTGCTCAAGGTCGGCATGGATGCCGAGCGTGAGCAGCGCCAACGCATGGCATCCATGCGTTCGACACGTGACAACGCTGCCGTACAGCGCAACCTCGATGCACTCCGGACCGGCGCGAGGGGCACGCCGAATCTGGTGCCGCTGATTCTCGACTGTGCCCGCAGCTACGCGACGTTGTACGAGATCCGTGCTGCGCTCGAGGATGTATTTGGCGCCTATCGGGAGCCGGTGTTTTTCTGACATCGCCGTGAGCGCCGTCGGCGGGCCGTGGTGGGCCACGTACTTCGATGAGAACTATCTTCTCGAATTCGAACCGTTGTTCGAAGAATCGATCAACCGGGCGCACGTTGCACGCCTGCTTGAAATTCTCGGACTGCCGGAGAGTGCGGCGTTACTTGATTGCCCCTGCGGCCAGGGACGTCACGCGCACCTGTTGGCGGAGACCGGATTTGATGTGACCGGCGTGGATTACTCAGCCCCATTACTCGCCATCGCGCAAGAACGCGGAACCGGAAAGCGGCTGCGATATCGCCGTGGCGACATGCGCGCGCTGCCGCAGCAATGGACGGATCGCTTCGACGCCGTGCTGAATCTCTTCACGTCATTTGGATTCTTCGACGACCCGCACGACGATGTCCGCGTCATCCGCGAATTTGCCCGCGTGCTCAAGCCTGGTGGGCGCCTGGTGTGGTTCGGTGGCAGTCGCGATGGCGTC
>JANMWU010000130.1:0-15815 GCA_031380785.1 Gemmatimonadaceae bacterium | reverse complement strand
ACGGTATCAGACGAACTGCGTCCGTTCAGGCCGGGCACAGTACCGGATCATCCCTTGCACCTCGCCGAGCTGCGGGTGCGTGATTTCCTTGTTGGCCGCGGACTGTACGAAGCACGCCCGATGCCGTTCACAAAGGACAATCGGTCAGGCGCGCGCGTGCAGAACCCTCTTGCCGATGACGAGCCGTTCCTGCGCGCATCGATTCTGGACACGCTCGCACAGCGCGCCGAATACAATCTGAATCGCATGGAAGGCGATGTACGACTCTTCGAAGTCGGGCACGTCTTCCTGCCATCTGGCGATCGGCTTCCGCTCGAGGAAGTGCACGTGGGTGCGCTGCTGCTCGGCAAGCGACTGCCGGCGCATTTCACCGACCCCGATCCGGCGCCGTTTGACGCCTGGGATGCCAAAGCGCTGGCGGAATCGCTTGCGAACGTTGCATTCCCGGGGCAGGTCATCGCCGCCGTTCCGGAAAATGCCGACCTGCTGTGGCGCGTGTTGGCGAACGGTATTGATGTGGGCTCGGTACGGCGCGTGCCGGTCGACAAGCCAGTCTGGGCGGCGGATGTATTTGGCGTTGAGCTGTCGCTTGGCGTGATGCCATCGGCTGACGTGGCTCCAGCGGGCCGGCACGCACACGTTTCAGCGATGGAGAGGCCGCCAGTGGTGCCACATGTTGTTTATCGTACAATTCCGACGATGCCTGCGGCTGCATTTGACCTTGCGCTGGTGCTCCCGAATGGCGTGAGTGCTGCCGACGTCGAGTCGGTGCTGCGCAGGGACGGCGGCGAGATGCTGGAGTCGCTGCAGGTGTTCGATGAGTATCGTGGTGATCGACTTCCGGCGGGTGTGAGAAGCGTCGGTTGGCGGCTACAGTTCCGTCATCCTGAGCGCACTCTGCGCGACAAGGAACTGGAAGGACGACGGAGCAAGCTCGTCTCCGCATTGCAGCGTGAACTGGGGGTATCTGTCCGTGGCTGATCAGCGAGGGCTCGTCATCGATGCGGCCGAGGAGTTGGCGGCGCTGGTAAAGGTTTTGGGCGAAGAGCTGACGTCATTCCGTCAGCGGGCGCTCAAGGCCGAGGCGCGTGTCAAGGAGCTCGAGGCGGCGGGTGGCGGCGACAAGGTCGAACTGGTCGGGCGTATTGGTGCACTCGAGGCCGAGAATCAGGCCTTGCTCTCCCGTATCGACTCGGCCACCGAGCGGACAGAAGGGCTGTTGGATCGGGTACGGTTTACACGCCAGCAGACCGAAAGCGCCGGAGACGCGCGATGACCGGATATGTACCAGTGAAGGTGTCGGTGGCCGGCGAAGAGGTAACGATTCGATCCGAGCAGCCGGCCGAACACTCGCGCGCGGTCGCGCAGCACGTGGACGAATCGATCCGGCGCATTCAGGAGCAGTCGCCGATGGTGGATTCGGGAAAGGCCGCCATACTGGCAGCGCTGCAGATCGCCGACGAACTCTTCCGCACCCGAGGCGATGCCGAGCGTGGTACGGAGCGCCTGGAGCAGACGATGGAAGAGGTTCGGCGCATGCTTCCTCCGGCAAAGCGTTCAGTCGGCCGGTAGCGCAAGCTGGAGGGCCCGGCCCTCCGTTGCCTGACTCTGACCGGCCCGGTACCTTGCCGGGGTCGCCCGATGCGCACGTAGGTGTGTGTCCTCGCTTGGGTTAGCCGTGTTCACCGCACGCCATCTGGCCTGTGGCATGACACCGCTGTCCCACCGGGGACCAATCTGCTGTGCGGCATCGCCGGGGCTCCCAAAGACCGCGGCTCGTCCGCGCTGGAGATATAGATCGTGTCGCAGACCATTATCACGGCCGCGCTGGGCTTTTTTGCCCTCGTCGCGGCCGGTTTGTCGTTCGTGCTGGGCCGGAATACGGGTACCAGCGGCGAGATCTCACGGCAGCAGGCCGCACGTGCAACCGCAGAGGATGAGCGCCGGCGTCTGATTGGGGAAGGTGAGCGCGAAGCGGAATCGATGCGCAAAGCCGCCGTGCTGTCGGGGAAAGAAGAGGTGATGAAGCAGCGCGAGACGTGGGAGACCGAAGCCCGCCGGCGTCGCGACGAGCTCGTGGCCGAAGAGCGAAAGCTCGTTGAGCGCGAGACCGGCCTCGAGCGCCGAGGCGAGGCGGTCGAAACTCGCGACCGCGAGCTCGGCAAGCGCGCCAGCGAGATGGGGCGGCGGGAAAAAGTCGTGCAGGACCGACAGGTCGAGCTTGATCAGCTGCTTGCCAGCGAGCGGTCCCGGCTGGAAAGCCTCGCCGGTCTCACGGCGGCCGAAGCGAAACAGGAGCTGGTGCGGCGTCTTGAGGAGGAGGCGCACGCTGATGCCGCCAATCGGCTTCGCGAGATCCGGGAATCAGCGCGCCGCAACGCCGATCGCGAAGCAAAGAAGATTGTAGCGCTGGCCATTCAGCGAATCGCTGCGGAGCATACGGCCGAAACGACAGTCTCTGCCGTGTCGTTGCCAAACGACGAAATGAAGGGGCGCATCATCGGCCGCGAAGGCCGGAACATCCGCGCCTTTGAGCTCGCGACAGGTGTGGATGTCATCATCGATGACACGCCGGATACCGTCGTCGTCAGCTGCTTCGATCCGGTGCGTCGCGAGGTTGGCCGCCTGGCACTCGAGAAGCTGGTTGCTGACGGCCGCATCCATCCGGGGCGCATCGAGGAAGTGGTCGCGAAATCGAAGAAGGAAGTCGAAATCGCCATCGTGGAGACAGGAGAGACGGCGGCGTACGAAGCGGGCGTGGTAGGATTGCATCCCGAGATCATCAAGCTGATCGGCCGGATGAAGTGGAGGACCAGCTACGGTCAGAACATCCTGTCGCACTCAGTCGAGGTGGCGTGGCTGGCCGGCATCATGGCCGCTGAGCTCGGCCTGGATGTGGTGATGACCAAGCGTGCGGCGCTGCTGCATGACATCGGCAAGGTGCTGACGCATGAGCACGAAGGCACGCACGTGCAGCTCGGCGTCGAGGTTGCGACGCGCTACGGTGAGAACCCGCTGGTCGTCAACGCGATCGCAGCTCATCACGACGACGTGCCGCACGAGTCGGAGATGAGCGTGCTGGTACAGGCTGCCGACGCGATCAGCGGTTCCCGTCCTGGCGCGCGTCGTGAGGCGTTCGAGACGTACGTGAAGCGACTTGAAGGGATCGAGCGCATCGCCTCCAGCTACCGCGGTGTGGAGCGAGTCTTTGCAATTCAGGCTGGCAGGGAAGTGCGCGTGATCGTGACACCGGATCAGGTGGATGACGTGCGCATGCAGACGTTGACGGAAGAGATTGCGCGCCGGATCGAAGCCGAATTGCAGTATCCCGGACAGATCCGCGTGGTAGCAATTCGCGAGACTCGTACGGTTGACTATGCCCGCTGAGTTGCTCGACGGAATTTCCGTCGCGCGCGCTATCCGCGACGAGGTGGCGCTGGAAGTCGCGGTGCAGAAAGCGCGCGGGGTGGTGCCCGGATTGGCGGTGGTGCTCGTTGGCGAAGATCCGGCGAGTGCAGTGTACGTGCGAAACAAAGGCCGCGCGTGCGAGGAAGCCGGGATGCACTCTGTGACAATTCGCATGCCGGACACAACGACGCAGGCCGAGCTGCTGGTGGTGGTCGATCAGCTCAACGCCGATCCGGCGATTCACGGTATGCTGGTGCAGATGCCGCTGCCGCGGCAGTGCAATGCCGATGAAGTGATCCGTCGAATCGATCCGGCGAAGGATGTGGATGGCTTTCATCCGATCAACGCGGGGAAGTTGATCATCGGCGAGAAGGATGGATTCGCGCCGTGCACGCCGGCGGGCGTGATGGAGTTGCTGAAGCGCTATCGCATCGCGACAGCGGGTGCGGAAGTGGTGATTGTGGGGCGATCGAACATCGTTGGCAAGCCGATGGCGAGTCTGCTGGTACAACCCGGTGTCGATGCGACGGTAACGATCTGCCACAGTCGGACGCGCGATCTGCCGGCGCATACGCGCCGCGCGGACATACTGATCGCCGCCATCGGCCGGCCGAAGTTCGTGACTGCTGAAATGGTGAAGCCTGGCGCAACGGTGATTGACGTCGGCATCAATCGCGTGGAGGAACCGCGGGCGAAGAACGGCTACGTGCTTGCAGGTGACGTGGACTTCACCGCAGTGCGCGAAGTCGCAGGCAGCATCACGCCGGTTCCGGGCGGAGTAGGACCGCTGACAATTGCGATGCTGCTGAAGAGCACTCTCGTTGCGGCGTCGCGGGTGAAGGTCGCGTGACCGGAAAGTGGGGCGATCTTTTCGATGCGCATTCGGCGCCTGTACCCGAGGCGTATCCAGGCGAGTCGCCGGAAACAGCGCTCGCAGTCGCTACGCTGACTCGTGCCGCGAAAGATGTGATCGAAGGTGCCTTCACTCCGCTGTGGGTGCGCGGAGAAATCAGCGACTTCAAGGCGCATCGCAATGGTCACTGGTACTTCTCGCTGCGTGACGCGGAAGCGCGCGTGCGGTGCGTCATGTGGCGCGGCGATGTGCAGCGCGCGCCAACACGACCGAATGACGGAATGCTGGTGACCGCGTTAGGCCAGATGACCGTGTACACCAACGGCGGTGATCTGCAGCTGCGCGTCACGCGACTGGGTGCCGAAGGCGACGGGCTGTGGCGGAAGGCGCTCGAGGAAACGCTCAGTCGTTTACGGAACGACGGGCTGCTCGAAGAAGAACGCAAACGACCAATACCCAGACTGCCGAAAGTCGTCGCGGTCGTCACCAGCCCCGATGGCGCGGCACTTCAGGATATTCGCGCCGTGGCCGCGCGTCGGTTCCCGTCCGTGCAATTGGTGCTGGTGCCGGCGAAAGTGCAGGGAGATGGCACCGCCGATGAGCTGGTGCGCGCGATGGCGATGATCGAACGCTGGGGTGGCGCCGACGTCGTGATCATGGGTCGCGGCGGTGGTGCGCGGGAAGATCTGTGGGCGTTCAACGATGAGCGCGTGGCGCGAGCAGTGGCCGCGTGTTCGGTCCCCGTGATTTCCGCCGTCGGCCATGAAGTGGACGTGACGGTGGTGGACCTGGTGGCGGATCTGCGCGCGCCAACGCCGTCTGCGGCAGCCGAGGCGGCGGTGCCTGATCGCGAGGCACTGGTGCAGGAAGTCGCCGCGCTGCGGGGCCGGCTTACGCGCGCGACAGCGCGTGGACTGCAACGCCGGCGCCAGATGGTGTCGGGCGTCGGAGGGCGATTCGCGGCCGGAGCACGCGGCCTGGCGGCGCTCGAGCAGGCTCGGCTCCGCGCGTTCGGGCTTGCCATGGCATCGCATTCCCGTCGGGCGATGCAGAAACGACAGACGCGGCTCGATACGCTGCGGCCGACCCTGTCTGGATTTCCGGTGGCGAACCTGGCGCCACGTCAGGCTGATGTCGCGGCCCTGGCCGGTCGTCTCGACGCCCTGAGCCCACTCGCGACGCTGGGTCGCGGGTACGCGGTCGCGCGATCGCTCGAAGGGCAGGCGCTCGCCAGTGTGAAGGATTTCAGGCCTGGCCTGCCGTTTGACGTACTGCTGGCTGATGGCGCCGTACGGGCCAGTACCACTGCGCGCCGCTCTGGCGCGCCACTGGATGCCGTGACAGGATTGCGTGAGGGGGTGTCGGATGACGTATGAGGAATCGGTGCTGCGACTGCAGGCAATTGTCGCCGAACTGGAGGGCGACAAGCTGCCGTTGGCGCAGGCGCTGGCACTGTTCGAGGAGGGAGTCGCACGTCTGCGCGAGGCGACAGCGGCGCTGTCGGACGCCGATACGCGCGTGCAGCAGCTGGTGGAATCCATTGATGGGAGCCTGACGGTTGCTGACCAGCGAAGCTGAAGCACCGGATCTCACATTTCGCGCTGAGCGGGCGGCGGTTGCCGCCGCGCTGCATGGATTCTGTGACACCTATCTCTGCGATGCGCCCGGCGCGGTTGGTGCCGCAATCCGATACAGCCTGCTGGGCGAAGGCAAGCGTCTGCGCGCGGTGCTGGTGAGCGCCGCCTACACCGCGGCCGGCGGTACCGGCGATATAAGTGCGCTTGCAGCTGCCGTCGAAGTGGTGCATGCGTACTCGCTTGTGCACGACGATCTGCCCTGCATGGATGACGATGACATGCGTCGCGGGCGTCCGACAACGCACATCGTGTACGGCGTTTCGGTTGCCACCGCGGCCGGACTGGCAATGGTGCCGCTGGCGGCTCGCACAGCGGGCTCGGCTGCGAGCGATCTCGGCCTCAATGGGACTACGGTCGGCGCCATCGTGCGAGAATTGATGGGGGCTGCCGGTGGCGCGGGCATGATTGGTGGGCAGCTTCTCGATCTTGAGGGCGAGGGCCAACCGCTCGCACTCGCCGATCTGGAGCGGATCCATCGCCTGAAGACCGGAGCCCTGATCACGGCGTCGGTACGGCTTGGCGGACTGGCCGCCGGTGCCTCGCCGGAGCAGCTCAGAGCATTCACGCGTTACGGCGATGCGATCGGCCTTGCATTCCAGATCGCGGACGATGTACTCGATGTGACGGCGACGACGGATCAACTCGGTAAGACGGCTGGACGTGACATCGCACTGGCGAAGTCGACGTACCCGGCCTTGCTCGGCATTAATGGAGCAGTCGAGCGCGCTGAGGCGTTGGTGGAGGAGGGATGTACCGCGCTGCAGTCGTCCGGCTTGCTGACGCCGCAGCTCGAGCATCTGGCGCGGTATTTCGTGAAACGGCAGTCGTAGTTCCGTTACGCGATTGAAAGGCGGTGCGGCGCGCCTTACGCGCTGCGGCATCGGTGAACACCATCTTCGGAGTTGTGTAATGTCCATCCTCGACCGAGTGAAATCGCCGGCTGACCTCAAGGGGTTGTCGCGCGACGAGCTGCGGGCGTTGTCCGCCGACATACGGGCGTTCCTGATCGACAACTGTTCGCGCACTGGTGGACACATCGGCGCCGGCCTTGGCGTGGTCGAACTCACCGTGGCATTGCACGCGGTGCTCGACACACCGAAGGATCAGCTGGTCTGGGATGTTGGGCATCAAGGCTATCCGCACAAGCTTCTCACCGGCCGCGGCGACCGTTTCTCAACGCTGCGTCAGGAGGATGGACTGTCGGGATTTCTCAAGCGCAGCGAAAGTGTGTACGACACCTTCGGCGCCGGTCACGCCGCCACCGCTGTTTCGGCGGCATATGGCATGGCGGTCGGTCGTGATCTCAAGGGTGAACACTTCAAGGTCGCTGCAATTCTCGGCGACGGCGCGCTGTCATGCGGCCTTGCATACGAAGGCCTGAATAACGCCGGCAGCTCCGATCGTGACATCATCATCATCCTGAACGACAATGAGATGTCCATCGCGCCCAATGTCGGCGCGATGCACAAGTATCTCGTCAGCGTGCAGCGCAATCCGCTGTACAATCGTGTGCGCAGCGCAGTCGGCGACATCGTTGACAGCGCGCCGGGACCGATCGGCACACTGGTGCGAAAGTGGGAAGAGAGCGTGAAGAACTTCCTCACGCCGGGCGTGCTCTTCGAGGAACTCGGCTTTCGCTACTTCGGGCCCATCGATGGGCACGACATCGATGCACTGATGGACACGCTGACGGCTGTGCGCGACCTGAAGACACCGCGGCTGGTGCACATTATCACGCAGAAGGGCAAAGGGTTCCCGGCCGGCGAGCACACGGAAAAGTGGCATGCGTTGCCTCCTGGCCATGATCCCGCTACGGGCAAGCAGCTGAAGGCGTCGACGGCGAATCCGGCCTACACTGCGGTGTTCGGTCAGGGCCTCGCCGATCTGATGAAGGAGAAGCCGGAGGTTGCTGCGATCACGGCTGCGATGCCAAGCGGCACCGGCATCGGCACGGTCGCGAAGGCGCACCCGGCCCGCACCTTTGACGTAGGCATCGCCGAGGGACATGCGGTGACGTTCGCTGCCGGTCTTGCTACCCGCGGCATCAAACCGGTGGTGGCGATCTACTCCACGTTTCTGCAGCGCGCGTACGACAACGTCATTCACGACTGCGCGATTCAGCATCTGCCGGTCGTATTCGCAATGGACCGCGCCGGCTTTGTGGGCGAAGATGGCGAGACTCACATGGGGCTGTACGACATCGCATACATGTTGTCGGTGCCGTACATGACGGTCACCGCGCCGAAGGATTCCACCGAAATGCTGGCACTGCTGCGCACTGGCGTTGAGCAGAATGACGGACCATTCAGTCTGCGCTACCCGCGTGATGCGTCGCCGGATACGGCGCCGCCGATGGCGAACATTCCGGCCGTGCCACACGGCACATGGGAAGTGCTGCGCAAGGGCACCGACTTTGCGATTCTCGCCGTCGGGACGATGGTGAGCCAGGCGCTGCTCGCGGCCGACGCGCTGGCGACGGAAGGACTGAGTGTGACAGTGGTGAACTGTCGCTATCTCAAGCCATACGACGGGCTGACCTTGTCGGCGCTGTTGGCGGATCACCGTCAGCTGCTGGTGGTCGAGGAAGGCACAGTGGTAAACGGCTTCGGCGCATACATGGCGCAGGTGATCTCGAAGCTCGATCCATCCGTTCGCGTCACAGCGCATGGAATTCCGGATCGCTTTATCTACGCCGCTTCACGACTTCGGCAGATGGCAATGTGCGGTCTGGATGCGAACGGAATCGCAGACAAGGTGCGTTCGCTGCACGAAACCGAAGCGCTCGCCGGGTGACGACGCGAGTCGGGGTCCTCGGACACCGCGGTTACGAGGGGATACAGGACGTGCTCGCCGAGTTGCAGCGCCTTGCGCCGCAGCTCGGCGTCTCCTTGTTCGTTGAGCGCGGCCTGGTTGATGATGCGCGGCAGGCGGCGCCGCTGACTGAAGAAACGGAGCTGGATGTGCTGCTCACGATGGGTGGCGACGGCACCTTCCTTCGCGGCGCGCGATTCCTTTGCGGCCGACAGATTCCGATCGCTGGACTGAATCTCGGGCGCCTCGGTTTCCTCACTTCCGGATCGCGCGACGACCTCGCGCACAGTCTGCACGAAATCGCCAGAGGTGATTTTCCGGTTGAACGACGAATGGCGCTCGAGGCGCATGTCACCGACTCCGCCGGTCGTGATCACTATCACTGGCGCGCGGTGAACGACGTCGTGCTGCACAAGGGCGGATTTGCGCGGGTGCTGCAGCTGCGCGCGATGGTGGATGGGAATGAAGTGGCTCGATATGCGGCCGACGGCGTGATCGCGGCCACACCAACCGGATCTACTGCGTACTCGCTTTCGGCCGGCGGTCCGGTAATTGTCCCGACGGTTGAATCTATTTTACTCACGCCAATTTCGCCGCACACGCTGTCGATGCGACCGGTGGTGTTGCCGCCGACGGCGAAGCTGTCGCTCGAAGTGATGCGCGAAGCGACGGAATTGCTGATCACTGTCGATGGTCAGGTCGGCGCGATGTTTGGCGCTGGTGAGACGTTGCACGTGCAGCGATCTCCAGATCCGATTCTGGTGGCACGGGTCGCCGCCGACGCCGATGGATTCTTCGGCCGTCTGCGCGAAAAACTCGGCTGGGGCGGTCTGGCGGACCGGGACTAGTGGCCTGTCACCGAAGTTCGGGTAGCACAAAGCCGGGCGGGGCGCCCGGATGGCAAGGCGGAAACCGCAGCAATACCAGCGGTATTGCGAGGATTTCCAACGCCGCGAGGCGGGATGCTCCGACCGGCGACTGCACTACGAACTTCCGTGACAGGCCACTGGCGTGTTGCTAGAGCTGCGGATTCGCGATCTCGCCATCATTCGGCAGGTGACGTTGCCGCTGGCGCCGGCATTCAATGTGCTGAGCGGCGAGACGGGCGCCGGTAAGTCGATCATTGTTGGCGCGCTCACGGTGCTGCTCGGTGATCGCGCCAGCGCCGACATGGTGCGCACTGGTGCCGAGCGCGCCAGCGTGGAAGGCGTGTTCGACGTGGCCGCGCATCGCGACGTGCTCGATGCGCTCGATGAGCGCGGACTCGAGCACGAGCACGGCACCCTGGTGCTGAAGCGCGAGATCGCTCCTGGTCGCGCGCGGGCGTGGATCAACGGAACGCCCGTTACCACAACTGTACTCGGTGAGATTGGTCGGCTGCTGGTCACGGTTCACGGTCAGCACGAGGCGCACACGCTCCTGGAT
Organism: Gemmatimonadaceae bacterium; assembly: GCA_031380785.1. GTDB lineage: Bacteria > Gemmatimonadota > Gemmatimonadetes > Gemmatimonadales > Gemmatimonadaceae > JACMLX01. The sequence goes on along the minus strand of JANMWU010000130.1, from coordinate 5,681 downwards.
GCAACGTCGCAGCGCAAATGGCTCGATGCGGCCGCCGGTGCCCTCGAACTGGCGCGCACCGTTGCGCTACGTCATGGCGAAGTGCTCGCGGCGCGCACCGCAATTGCGGACCGACGCGCCCGGCAGCGCGACGCTGAACAGCGCGCTGACTTCCTCCGTCACGTGGTTGACGAGATCGGGCGCGCGCAGCTGGTGCCGGCGGAGGATGAGACACTTCAGGACGAGTTGCAGCGACTGGAGCATGCCGACGAATTGCGGGCGCTGGCGGAACAAGTGGTCCGCAGACTCGATGGCGGTGACGGTGACGACCAAGGTCTTGTGCACGCGGTTGGCTCGGTGCAACGCGTGCTGGCGCAGTTGCGCCGGATCGATGGCGGTGCCGATCGGCTGGTGCAGCTGGCGGACGAAGCAGCGTATGCGCTCGATGAGTTGCTGCGTGACGCGGCCACGTATGCCTCGGGCATCGAGCTCGATCCGGGGAGACTCGCTGCCGCGCAGCGTCGGCGCGACGTTGTGTTTCGTTTGCTGAAGAAATACGGCCCTGCTCTCAGCGATGTTCTGGCGCAAGCCGCAACAGCGCGTGACGAACTTCGCCTGGTGGATGACGCCGAGCACGATCTGCGGCGATTGCACGATATGCTGCAGGCAACACAGGATGCGTTCAACAAGGCGGCGTCGGAGTTGACGACGCTGCGGCGTCGCAGCGCGCAGCTGCTCGCGGACACAGTCACGGCACAGCTCCCGGCGCTCGGCCTCGATGAAGGGCGATTCTTTGTTGCACTGCCTCCGCGTGATGAACCAGGAGCGAGTGGCAACGAGGATGTCGAATTCCGGGTTGCGCTCAACGCCGGTCATGACACTCGGCCACTGGCAAGAGTCGCCAGCGGTGGAGAGCTGTCACGCGTGATGCTGGCGCTGGCGAGCACGCAGGCGGCGCGGGGCAGTGTGCCAACGCTCGTTTTCGATGAGATCGACGCCGGCATCGGCGGCCGCGTCGGGCAGCAGGTTGGCGACGCGCTGCGGGCGCTCGCCGCGAACCACCAGGTGTTCGCGATTACGCATCTGCCACAGCTCGCGTCCCGCGCGCACCATCACATCGTGGTCGAGAAGGGTACCAGTGACGGCGTCACTTCAGCCGACGTGAGAGTGGTAACGGGTGAGGAAAGAGCGGTGGAAGTGGCGCGCATGCTCGGTGGCGATCCATCGAGCAGCGTGGGTGTCGCACACGCCGAGGAATTGCTGAGCGGTGCAACCGCTTCCACGCCACGCCTGGCCGCCCGCGCACCGCGCAAGCGCTGATACAGCCGACGCGTCAGAGTCTCGGATAGAGCCGGAACTGCAGTTGATGAATCGAGAGCTTCGGGACGTTGCCACCGGAGCCGGCGATGGTGCGCGAGTTGAAGTACTGCACTTCGATTGCAAGCTTCGCCTGGTGCCGGGCGTGCGCGGCGAGACTGGAGAATGTCAGCCCGACACCGAAGCGCTGCTCGGTGGCCTGTGTCTCGTAGCTCAATGTGCTCGCGTTGAGAGTGACCGGAGCCGAGAGTCCTGTTTCAGACGCAGGCACGACAAATGTTCCGGTGAACTTGTCTTCGCCTTTCTGCCGGAACAGATACTGAGCGCCGATCGAGAAGTAGTCGTTGAGCACCCAGCGTGGTGTGACCTCGATCTGGAGCTGGTCACCGAGGTGGCGGTCCACCATGCGCTCACGCCATTTGGGCGCGAACACCTGCTCGGGCGTATCCGTGATTCGCAGCACCTGCTGGTCAGGGAGCTGCACGGTATAGCGCGCGATCAGCGAGCCGAAGAAATGCCTGCCATACACGATGTCAGTGTACGAGCGCACCTCGACATCATTCTGTCCCTTCCCGCTGCCGGTGCCGATGTCGAGATAGTTCTGCGGCTGATCGATCGTGCCAGTGCCAAAGCGATAGACGCCGGCGAAACTCTGGCGCAGATTCATCCCCTGCGGCAGAAAGTGCGCGGTATCACCGCGGCCCGCGAAGGAATCGAACAGCTTGAGCTTCACTGCAACTTCCACGTCGCCGATTCCCTGATGTGTGATCGTGCCGAGCGGAGACGCGAGCAAACCAAGCGTTGAATCGGCGATGGCTCGCTGCATGCCATTGGGAGTGATGGCCGACGCAGCGCGCGCCGGGCCGAGCGTCGTTGCGGCAATCGCGGTGACGCCATACTGCGAGTACTGGGTGCGGAAAGTCGACACGCGCGTCCTGATCGCCGAGTCGGCCGTGCTGGCAGCGTGCGGAACGAAAAACGAACCGGTCTTCGCGGTGGTGCCGTAAATCTGTGTGACACCGGCGTTGAACGCGCTGGCGCTGGCGTTGATTGTCGGTGCGTTCGCAATGATGCCCGCACATTGCGCATTCGATCCCGGATTCGACTGACAGGACGCCAGCAGCGCCGCCAGCTGTGCGCGCGCGGCTTCTATCTGCGTCACCAGCAGCGCGTTGGTTGCAGCGGACGCCGAGTCACCCGCTTTAGCGGGGTTGAAGCTGACATTTCCGGTCGCCGTGCCGGAATTCATGTTGAACAGCACCTGATTGCGCGCGCTGACGATCGGCACCATTACACCGATTGAGAGTCGGCTCGTGATGCCCGCTTCGAGCTGGATTGGCGTGGTCTGCACGCGTACCTGCTCGATGAGACTCGTTTTGCCGAGGCTGAGTGTGAATGCGTTGTTGCCGGTCAGCGAACGAAGCGCGGTTTGCGCGGCACTCAGTCCGGGGAACTGCGTAACTCCGAGCGTGTCAACGGAGAAGTCGATACCCAGCGGCTCCAATGAGCCGGCAGCGCGACCGGGTGTATTCTTTCCGTAGCGGTCAGTGAAGTCGGTGATGGACGTGCTGACCTGAATGCGAATCACGCCGCGCTGGGGTGTCGTCGCATCGTCGCCGATTCCACGAACCGGCTGGGCCGAAAGCGCGCCGACGCTGAGCAGCAGCGCGGCAACGAGCGTGCACGCGAGCGCACCCAGTCGCATATGTTCACTTCTCTCGTGCAAGGGTCAGTCCTGTTGTCGATCCGCTCGCACGAGGTGCCACCGGCGTGGCGAGACTACCTGTCGAGCCTGCACCGCGCAATTTACTCGCGTCCATCGCATGGATCGTATTCCACTACCGAACGTCCCCTGGCAGCTCACAGGGAATCACTGGCTCGCGCTGCCGTGCATTCACCCGGCAACCGGAGCCATCCACAGGATGAGCGTACTGCATCGCGGTGCGCGGGCGGCTCTCGAATTCGTCGCCGTCGATCCCGGTACGTCGGGTGAAGCTCCGCTCCTGCGTCCGGCGTTGACCGTCGATGGTGTTCCGGTTGCACTCGGATCGAGCGGCATCGCATGGGAGCGCGCGCTTGGCTGGCTGCCGACGTTCACCTGCACGGCGGGGTCCATGCTGGTACGTGGCATGGTGTTCTGTCCATTCGGGCGCGACGCCGACATGGCGGGCGCCGTCTACACCTTCGCCATCGAGAATCGTGGAACGAAATCGCGTGAGGTAACCATCGCACTCGAAGTCGATGGCGGTGAGCTGGTGCCGCGAGTTCGGCGGGCGCGACCTGCGGCCGGTCGCTTGCAGGGTGCGGTGGATGATGGTGTGGTCGTCCTCGACCCCGGCGTGACGCCAGGTCTGGCTGCGTTCGCGCTCGCCGCCGACGGTGACGGTGAGGTCGCGGCATCAGCTGATGGTACGGCGCGACTGGCTCGCACAGTCACGCTTGAACCGGGGGCGCGCGACGAACTGGCGTTCTACATCGCTGCCGGTCCAGAGCGCGACGGCGCGATCGCGACGTCGGTGGCGATGCGTCGACGCGGCTGGCAATGGCTGCTGTCGGCAACGCGCGATGCATTGACGGCGCTGCAGCAATCGACTGGCAGCGAATCGCTCGACCGCCTGGTGAACCAGAACCTGCTGTTCGCTTACTTTTACGCCGTGGGTCGCGCGCTGGACGACGCGCACTTTTATCTGATGCGCACGCGTGTGCCGTGGCATCCGGCCGGGGTCACAATGCGCGAGTGGGATGCGCTGATGATGACGTTGCCGGCGGTGCAGCTGGCCGATCCTGGACTCGCGCGCGAGCTCCTGTTGCGCATGTGCGAACTTCACGGCTACGCGCCGGGCCGCGGCACACACTACTTCGATGGCACGATGTTCGAGCCGGCGTTTTCGCTCGAAGGTGCGGCCGCGTATGTACTGGCCGTCGATCGCTACACGGCCGAATCGAAAGACGAGCAGATCGTGGACGATCCGGTGCTCGCCGATACGCTGTATCTCGTAAATGATGAACTGGCGGAACGCCGACACGCCGAGCTGCCGCTCTATGCGACGGAAGTAACGCCATCCGGCGCTGTCGCACCGTTGCCGTACACGGTGCACGCAAATGGCGTTGCGGCGGTGGCGCTCGATATTCTGCGCCGCACCCTCGACGAAGAAACCGCGCGGGACGTACCGGATGGCGAGGCGGTGCGGGCCGCGTTGCAGCGCAGCTTCGAACGCACCGACGCTGGCAAGAAAACGCTGCGTACCGCGCTGGACCTGAGCGGCGCCGATTCGGCGGTGGACGATCCAGTCGGATCGTTGCTCTGGCTGCCGATGTACGGCGCAATCGATGCCGACGACGCCGTCTTCAAGCGTACGGCGCGCGCGCTTGCGCAGCCGACGACCGCACTCTCGACCATTCTGGCGCGCCTCTGTGGCCCGGACAGCGTCGAGGTGCTCGAGTGGTTGCGTCGTGCGCCACTCGACGGTGGCGTGGCCGCAGAATTTGTCGACGCCAGCGGTCGTGCGCTCGCGAATGGCGGAGATGCAGCCCTCGCCGGATTGCTTGCGGCGACAGTGTGCGCAATCACGCGGCCATCCGCGCCGGATGCATCCTGACCCGATCGCGCTTGTCGCGTCAGCACGGTCGGCCTATACTCACTCTCATGCGGGAATAGCTCAGTTGGTAGAGCACAACCTTGCCAAGGTTGGGGTCGCGGGTTCGAGTCCCGTTTCCCGCTCTGCGATCGTCAGCACGGGGATGGCCTCACGCCATCCCCGTTGTCGTCGGCGTGGCGAGCCTCGTGATCGCTGCGCCACACGTCCCATCGGATTGTGATTGTGACGGAGCGAGCGTTCCCGAAAACCCATCGCAGGCTGAGCACCGTGATCGCGACACTGGTGCTTCTGCCGCTGCTGCTGTTTACAGCACTGATGGGGCGAGTTGCGGTGCGCGAGTGGAAGTCGGAGATACCGCCGCCGCGTGGAAAGCTGCTCGTCTGACTCGGCAACCTAAGTTGCAGCGTTCCGCGAGTTCTTCGCACCGGACACGTATTCCAGCGCACTTCGGACTGGCGCCGTCAAGCCTTAGCGCCCGCGTCGGAACCTGAGCGGCACGGCGCGGCGACAAGGGAGGCCGAGGCTCGACGATTCCGTATTGTCCAGCCCGCCAGCAAAGGAACGGGTGCTGACGATAATTCGGATCAGGTGTGTGGGTCGCAACTGCCGCATTGGCGTCTCTGATTATTCTGACGCACTGTCTCATGCCCGGGTGGCGGAAATGGTGAGACGCGGGGGACTTAAAATCCCCTGACCGCAAGGTCGTGTGGGTTCGATTCCCACCCCGGGTATCTGACGGTCTGTTGAACTACTTTGCGCGCATGACCGACGTTCTCGCGCTCGCCT
>JANMWU010000127.1:0-1898 GCA_031380785.1 Gemmatimonadaceae bacterium | reverse complement strand
TGCTGAACGGGTGAGCGGGTTCCTGCAAACGGTGCTGAGCACGGTGCCATCGTCCACCAGCGGCCGCGATCTGCCGATTTCAGAAGTGATTGACTCCGCCGCGCTCCGTCTCCCTACAGAGCTCGCAGCAGAACCGGAGGTACGCGCGGAACTCGAAGGTGTGATCAGCAACGCCTACCAGTCGCTCGGCAAACTGGACGCGGCAGAGTCGCACATGCGAACCGCGTTGCAGCTGCGCGAACAGACCGCTGGAACTGAGAGCCGGTCGGCGATTTTTGCACTCGATCAGGTGGGCAACATTCTGCTGGCCGCCGGCGCGCTTGACCGCGCCGACACGGTATTCAAGCAAGCGATCGCTCGTGCCGACCACATGGGCGTGCGTGACGATACGCTGCGTGCGCAGCTGCTCACAAGTCTCGGCTCGCTGGCCAACTCTCGCGGCGTACCGGCCGATGCGCTGAAGTATCATCAGGAGGCGCTGGCGATCCGAAAGCGCGTGCTGGCGCCGACGAATGAGGAGATCGGCATCTCGATGGGTAACGTTGCTGTGGCGTACGGTGAACAGAACCGCTGGGCGGATGCCGAAGCCATGCATCGCGAATCGATCCGCTTCTTCGAAGCGAATGGCAAAGTGCCGAGCGTGCGCATTGCGGAGGCGACGAACTCGCTGGCCACGGCGCTCGATCTGCAGGGTAAGGTTGCTGCGGCCGACAGTGCATATCGCAAGGTGCTCGCGATGCGCGCGCAACTGTATGGGACCAAGCATCCCGACTACGCGTTCACGGCGATGAATTACGGGATGTTCGTGCTGGATCAGGGCCGCTGGGACGAAGCGGCGACGTATGCGCGTGCAACGCTGGCGCTGCGAAACACGTCGATTCCGGAAAGTCATCCGGCCATCGCGGCGTCATTGCAGACGCTGGGCCGCAGTCTCGATCACACGGGCGATCACGATGGCGCCGAGCGCGCGCTGCGCGAAAGTCTCGCCCTGCGCACGAAGTTTCTGCCGAAGGGGAGCTGGCTCATTGGCAGTTCAGAGGGCGTCCTCGGCGACCACTTTTTGCTGCTGAAGAACTACGTCGAGGCCGAGCGATACCTTCGCCACGCCGATTCACTGATGGTGTCGGTGCTGGGCAATTCGAGTCCACGGACGCAGTCCAACATCAAGCGCCTGGTGCGTCTGTACGACGCCTGGCCGCGGCCCGCCGACGCCGATCGCGCACGCGCCAGACTGGCGAAGTAGTCGCGGACTGCCGGCAGTCCGGCGTGCCGGTGCGTCATTCCATTCCACAACCGACGTCATCTCCCGGGGTATTGCGCTCGTGCGCCGCAACCTGTATTTCGTACATACGAAAATACGGTTTCGTAACCACTATAGGACGCATTGCAGTGAAATACAATCTTCGCAAACCTCTCCTCGGCTTGGTTGCGGCCATCGGCGTCAGTCAGAGCGCACTGGCGCAGGAGCGTGCTGCAGAGTCAGCCAGCCGAGATGAGATCACCACCGATCGCCCCGACTTCACCGAGGCGAGCAGCACCGTCGGCAAGGGTCGGCAGCAGCTCGAGACGGGCTACACGTTCAGCCGGAACCGGAACGCCGGCATTCTCAGCAACCACGCCTATCCGGAGCTGCTATTCCGCCTCGGGGTGATCAGCGACGCGATCGAACTGCGCCTGGGACAGAGCTTCGTTCGCACGACGGCATCGGGCGTTGGAGGAGACCGGGTCGTGTCTCAGGGCGCGGAAGATCTGTATCTGGGTGCGAAATTCGCGCTCTGGTCGCAACGCAGAACACGGCCCGAGGTGGCGCTGGTGCTGCAGTCTACGGTGCCCACGGGCGCGTCCGATCTCACGGCCGGCCGGATGTTACCGGGAGTGAATCTTCTCTACGGTTGGGA
>JANMWU010000121.1:0-7197 GCA_031380785.1 Gemmatimonadaceae bacterium | reverse complement strand
CAACCGGCACCGCGATGATGCCCGGCATGCTGTCCGACGCGCAGTTGAAAGAGCTCGACGCTGCGCGCGGTGCGGAGTTTGATCATCTGTTCCTGAACTACATGATGCAGCACCATCGCGGAGCAGTATCGATGGTGCGAACACTCTTTGGCAATCAGGGTGCTGGTCAGGACGAGACGGTGTTCAAGTTCGCCGCTGATGTCGAGGTGGATCAGACCACCGAGATCAAGCGGATGTTGTCGATGTTGCTGGAGATGGGATATGCACCGCCTTCGCCCTGAAGCGACGGTTCCCATGCAGTCATTCGTTTTCCAACCACGAGGCATTCCGATGTTCCTGACGCGTCAATCCCGATCCGGTGCTTTCGCCCGAATCGGCCACTTCTCGGCACTCGCCGCAATCGCCACGCTCACCGCGTGCGCATCGGCCAAGCCGTCGTCTGACCCGAAGCCGACCGCCGGTGCCGCGACCGACTGGTCGAAGGACGCCCGCGTGGGTCTCAGGGGCGGTCTGTACAACGCGCAGGAAGCGGTGTCGAACATGAAAGTCACCGGCGAGGCGCGGACGCCGCCCGCGATGGGTGGTGAATGGAACTCCGACATCACCTTCACCGGCAAGTATGCGATCCAGGGCAACTTCGGTGGCCTGGTGATCTGGGACATGTCCGATCCGACCAAGCCGCAGCTGGTGACGGCGTATCACTGCCCTGCATCGCAGAACGACGTGTCGGTGTATCGCAACCTGATGTTCATGTCGGTCGAGGCCAACAACGGCCGCACCGATTGCATGTCGGGCGGTGTGCAGGACACGGTGAGTCCGCTGCGCATGCGCGGCATTCGCATCTTCGACATCACCGACATCAAGGCGCCAAAGCTCATTGCCAACGTGCAGACGTGCCGCGGTTCGCACACGCACACGGTGCTCGAGGATCCGAAGGACAAGCAGAACATCTACATCTACGTCTCGGGTTCATCCGGCATCCGTTCGCCGAACGAACTGGCCGGCTGCACCAGCGCCGCAAGCAGTGAAGCCAATTCGTCGAAGCTGCGCATCGAAATCATCAAGGTGCCTCTGGCTGACCCGTCGAAGGCGGCCGTCGTGAACCGCGCCAACGTTTTCACCGGTCTGACCACCACACCGGGGCACGGCCCTTCCGCCGCCGAAATCGCGTCGCAGTCGAAGATCGTGGCAGCGGCACGCGCGCAGGGCGCGTTCATCGCGAAGAATCCGCAGTCGGGTCACGACTTCGTGGTACCGGCGCAGATGGTGCGCCCGTTGCTTGACAACGTGGTGAAGGCTCGTGGCGGCAGCGGACCGGCAACGGGCGCTGACAGCGCGGCACTGCGCGGCACCATCCAGAGCGTCATCGATCACGCGTTCGGTACCGCGGCCGCGCCGGGTTCAGCGGTGTCAGAGAGTTCGCAGTGCCACGACATCACGGTATTCCCGGCGCTTGGCCTGGCCGGCGGCGCCTGTGAAGGACATGGCATCCTGCTCGACATCAGCGATCCCGTCAACCCGACGCGTCTCGATGCGGCGGCCGACTCCAACTTCGCCTATTGGCACTCGGCAACGTTCAACAACGACGGCACCAAGCTGCTCTTCTCCGTTGATTGGGGTGGCGGCACGCAGGCCAAGTGCCGCGCCGATGACAAGCCGGAATGGGGCGCGGATGCGATCTTCACCATCGAGAACAAGAAGCTGAAGTTCCAGAGCTACTACAAGATTCCGACCGTTCAGACCGCGAACGAGAACTGCGTGGCGCACAACGGCTCGCTGGTTCCGATTCCAGGTCGCGACGTCATGGTGCAGTCGTGGTATCAGGGTGGCATCTCGATGTTCGACTTCACCGATGCGGCGCACCCGATGGAAATTGCCTCGTTCGATCGCGGGCCGGTTGACTCGACGCGCCTCGTGACGGGCGGATCGTGGTCGGTGTACTGGTACAACGGTCAGATGATCAGCTCAGAGATCGCGCGAGGCATGGACCTGACCACGATGACGCCGAGCAAGTATGTGACGCAGAACGAGATCGATGCATCGAACACGGTGCACTTCGACTATCTGAACGCACAGGGGCAGCCGAAGCTGGTGTGGCCGCCGAGTTTTGCATTGGCGAAGGCGTACACGGATCAGATGGAACGGAAGGGCTGTTTCGCTGGTCGCATCTCGGCAATCCGATCAGGAATTGCGGCGGCCGAGAAGGCGTCGGGGGCTGAGCGGTCGGCGGCGCTGACCGGGTTGTCGACGTCACTGGGGGCGGATGCGCGGAGTGGGTGTGATGACAAGAAGGTGGAGTTGTTGAGGAAGGCGTTGCAGGATTTGCGGACGATTGCGTAGAGAGTTCTGCAATCGCGGGTGAAGGTGAGCGGGGCGCAAGTCGAGGAATCGGCTTGCGCCCCGCGTGCGGATCAAGGGGACAGAGCTCTTGATTTCGGCGCTGGCGTCTGGCCTGGCGCTACATGGCGTTGTCGTATTGCAGACAACTGTCCAGCGTGAACTGCATTTGCTCCACGCTGCCGCCGAATCGCATCAGCAGCTGTTCCAGAGCACCACCGGCATGGTTGAGCACGGCGATCAGATGCATTCCATGCGCCGTTTCGTCGTGTCGCTGCGCAGCCAGTCCGACGGCGGCGGCGATCGCTTCCTGCGACTCGGCATCCAGTTCCAGCACCGGCGCGTCCGAACACGTGTCGCCATGCTGGACACGATCCAAGACCGCGTCACGGAAAGCGTTGAAGTCCATGCCACCATTGCGCGCAATCCAATACTGCGGTGCGCCACCTGCGCGCGACAATCCGTACAGAAGATTCTCGACGTGTACGATCCGTTGCCCCATACGCGTTGCATCGTCGGAGGCCAGCGCGATCACCTTCTGCAGCTCCGGCGAAAAATCCAGCGACGGCGACTTTCGCGCGCGTCGCGCATTGAGAGCCGCTTCAACGTCGACTCCGCAGCGTTCGCCGATGCGACGAGTGCCGGCATCCCACGGCATGCGCTGCACGAACATTGCGGCCAGCGATCGCGCCGAATTGCCATCCGCGTCGGCCAGATCGACGTCAGCGCCATGACGCACGACACACTCGAGCACCGCAATCAGTCGTCTATCTGCGGCGATTCCGACAAGGGGTATTTCCCACGCCATACTATTTACATTGAAACCGCGTGAGACGAGGTAGTCGAGCACCTTAACGCGACTATTGCACGCGGCAATGAAGAACGTCTCAAACAGAATCTCATCGTCACCCGCGTCTGTTCGTGACGGCCATGACATCGGACCGACGGCGGTGAAATCGGGACGATGTTTGCGCGCCGCAGCGGTCGGCTTTCCGTGTCGATCAAGAAAGCCGGCGACACCGTTTACGTCGCCGAGTCCAGCAGCGATCCAGAGAGCCTTGGGTGGAGTCGCGTGTTTTGCAATCAGATCAACGCACTCAGCACTCTGATATCGAATCAGCGCGAGCTCGAGAACTGAGATGCCGTTCGGCGCAATCCAATTGGGATCGGCCCCGCGGTCCAGCAGATACTGCACCTCGCTCACGGTTGTGAGGCCACGTCCACACAATTGTTCGTTCAGTCGGTGGGAAATGTCGAAACCGAGAGATACAAGCCATTCCAGGATCGGTTTCATCGTTGCCCGTCCCAAGTCGCGCTCCAAGTACAGCGCCCAGTTGAGCAAGCCTGATCCTTGCGCTTTCACATGGTCTTTCGGTGTGAGCAGTTCCGGATGCTCGTGCACGACCTTCTGCAGCCCCGCGAGATCAGCCGTGCGCAGCGCGCGTCTCGCCAGCCCTGAAACATCGACACTCCATGCATCGGTGTCTCCAGGCGGCGGCTCTTTCATTGCTTCAGCGGACCTCTCAATCATCACATGCCAGGACGGAAAGCCGACTGCACGCGCGCACGCGTGCCGCGCTTCATCCTCGCTGACGGTCGCGGCAAACACCTCCTCGAGCGGAAGCCCGAAAACCGCGGCACGAACTCAGCGAGTGTGCGTCCGTCGCGTGTCTTTCGTTCTGCGTGCGACTTAAGCAGCGCGGCTGCGTAATACTCCAGCACTTCAGGCGAACCTAAGTTCGTGTGTCGCCGGAATCGCTGCCGCTCGGCCGTGTTGAAGTACGTCACGAGTCGCGGCCAACTCGCGAAGCCGTACTCACGCGCAATCGTCAGCTGCGCGTCAGCAAGTCTGAAATCCGACGGCGAGGTGCGGGCGAGCGCGGGATGACTGCGACTCGCGCGCTCGAGCGACTCGCGATCGGCGTTCCGCAACAGTCGCAACAGCGCCTTCGCTTCCTTTCGCGCGAACTCGAGGTTCGGCACCGCCGGCAGCGGTCGTGGTACGGACACGACTCCTCCTTTCGTAGTGGCCCATGTCCGCAAGGCGGGCCCGAAAAGAAGGTCAGAATGTCGAGCGGGTGTTTCCCTGCAGTCGGATGGGACCATCCCTTCCCGCGGACCGGGGGCGCTCCGGAGGCGCGCTGGATGATCGCGCGCCGGGCTGTCGGCCGTCAAGTCAAATCGATGACACCTGCGTCAAAATGCTGCTTTTCAAGGGGTCAGAGATCTTGATTCAGGCACGCGTCGGTCAGGGGAACTGGCGTCCAACCGATTCCGCATCGAGAGGGAAACCACTGGCCGGGATCAAGATCTCTGATCCCTTGAGCCGATCAAGATCTCTGTCCCCTTGATCGGCCTGCCCCGCACCACGCAACCCTTTCCGCGGTCCGCCCGTCCCAATGGCGGATGACTGTTCCCCCGCTCCTGACCGCCTCTCCCAGACTCCGTGAACGACCAACAGCTGATCGCGCAGGTGCTGGCCGCGGACCCGAAAGCGGAGCGCGCGTTCTACGACCGTTACGCGGACAAGGTCTATCGCCTCGCCTATCGCATGGCTGGCGACGAGGCGCTGGCGCAGGAGTACACGCAGGAAACATTTGTGCGCGCGTTCGACCGGCTCAGCCAATACCGCGGTGAAGCCACGCTCTCCACCTGGATCTGCGCGATCTGCGTCGCGGTGTCACTGAACGGCCTGCGCTCGACAACGGTGCGGCACAAACGCGAAGCGGACTACGACGAAGCGTTGCAGTTCGCGGCACCCAATCGCGAGTCTGAACCCGACCTCAAGCTGCGCATGCAACACGCCATCGACGCGCTCCCTGATGGTTATCGCACGGTGTTCGTGATGCACGACGTGGAAGGCTACACGCACGAAGAGATCGGCCGCGCACTCAACATCGAGTCCGGCACCAGCAAGGCGCAGCTGTTTCGCGCGCGACGAAAGCTGCGGGTTGCATTGGCTGAATTCGAAGGAGAATGGGTATGACCGACGAACAGAATCGCGACGACCGACCGCTGACTGCCATCGAGTTGGCGGCGGCCGCCTCCTATCACGCACCACCCGACATCGTGCCACGTGAGGCGATGTGGAATGCAATCCTGGCACGACGCGGCACGATCACGAACGTCGCAGCTGCTGCTGCACCGGCGATCGTCGCCGAAACGCCGGTCACCGTCATGCGCACGACGCGCAGCGCACTCCGGCGGATCCCGCGATGGATCGCGGCGGCGAGTGCCGCGGCAGTCGTACTGATCGCGATTAACGTGATGCGACCGACATCGATACCGACATCGCCAGCCACCACCGTCATCGACAGCGTCGCGAATTCCATCGCGTGGCAAACGGCGAGCACAGAGCACTTCGGTATGGCCGAAAGCATGCTCACAATGCTGCCGAACTCGTCGACGCAGAACGGCGACGCACAGATCACCGCATGGTCACGCGATCTACTCGAAAGCACTCGGCTGTTGATCGATTCACCGGCGGGTCGTTATCCGAAACGCCGCGCACTGCTGATGGAACTGGAACTGGTGCTGGTGCAGCTGGTCGAATCGGGCCCGACGATGCGCACTGAAGATCGCACCATGATGGATGAACTCCTGTCACGCTCGGCGCTGCTGCTCACGCGCATTCGCACCACGATACCTGCCGGCACGTCGGCAACCCGCAGTCAGTAAGCAGACGACGCACGCATACTCAGTAACGGAGATTGATGATGCACTGGATCTTTGCCCTCACACTCGCAACACAGGTGTCTGTCGCAGCGGACGCTTCACTCGACACCGTGTGGCCGATACCGGTTTCGTACGCAGCGCGCGCGACGATCGCCGATCCGGCCGACTCGCTGCTGCGCGCCGCAACTGAGCGGATGTCGCGCGGGGACTACCGCGGCGCGGCCGAATAGTATCGCGCCGCCGTCCGTCGCTTTCCCAGCTCGATAAGATTGAGCGAAGCGATGTACTACGAAGCGTTCGCGCTCTATCGCGCCGGCGATCTGTCACAGGCTCGCGGCGCGCTCGACACGCTGCGCGACCGCTATCCGAAGGCAGCATCGCGCGGTGATGCTAATGCGCTTCGCACCAGAATCTGCGGCGAACTGGCCCGCCAGGGAGACAGTGCCTGCGCCGAGGAAGTGGCCAGTGTCTCAGCCAGCGCTGCGGCGCGACCGAATCCGCGCGGCGCAGTCGACTGCCCGGATGGCGATGACGATGATGATTCGCGCATCGCCGCGCTCAATGCGCTGATGCAGATGGACGCGACGCGTGCGATGCCGATTCTCACCAATGTTCTGGCACGACGTGACAAGTGCTCCGAGCGACTCCGCCGCAAGGCCGTGTTCCTGGTGGCGCAGAAGCAATCCACCGAAGCCGCCGATATCCTGCTGGCTGCCGCGCGGAACGATCCCGACGCCGAGGTTCGTGAGCAGGCCGTCTTCTGGCTCTCACAGGTGCATGATCCGCGTGCCGTCGACATGCTGGTGCAGATCCTGAATTCGAATGGCGAGCGCGCCTTGCGAGACAAGGCACTCTTCGCACTGTCGCAGCACTCGAGTCGAAAAGCGATTGCCGTGCTGCGCGACTTCGCCGAAGACGAGAAGCAACCGACGGACCTGCGCGAGCGTGCCATCTTCTCGCTGGGCCAGCGCTCTGGTGCCGAACAGTCCGAGTACCTGCGCACGCTGTACCGCAAGCTGACCGACGCAAACCTCAGGGAAAAAATTCTGTTCTCGCTGACGCAGATGCGTGGACGGGGCAATGACGCCTTCATCCTCGGCATCGCCAACGACCCGAAAGAGCCGCGCGAGTTGCGCAAGAAAGCCATCTTCAATCTCGGCCAGACCGGCATCGACATTGCGCAAC
>JANMWU010000878.1:0-2399 GCA_031380785.1 Gemmatimonadaceae bacterium | reverse complement strand
CCGCGCCGTTTTCAGCCAGTGCCACCAGCGTCGGCTTCCACCGCTCGCCTGCCTTCAGCGCCCGCGATGTCTCGCCGAATCGGAGCGAGACCAGTCGCGGATCGCGCGTCTCGAGCACCGCCTCAGCATACAGCTGACTGGGCGACGTGAGCACGCCAGTACCGTCGGCCGGTGTGACGAGCGACACGCGCACGCGACCTGTGCCCACGCGCAGCGCCGTCAGTGAGCCGGACTCGTTCACTCGCGCCAGATCGGTCGGCGATACGGTCCAGCGCACCTGCGGCGTGACGGCGTTGCCGTCGCGGTCAACGGCTTCACAACTCAACGAAACCGAAGCGCCGACCATCGCACTCACACGTTCCGGACGCATCGACAGGCCGACGATCGGCGCCGGCGCGACCAGAATCGCGATCTGCGCATTCTTGCCATCCAGCTCCGCGATGATCGTCGCGCGACCCGGCGCGAGCGCCAGCAGTCGCCCACTGCCTTCCACCCGCGCGACGGCCGGATCAGTCGAGCGCCAGAGCGGTACCGCGTCGGGCACTTCGATTCCCGTTGTACTCCATGTGCTGACCCGCAGCACCTCGATGTCGCCGCTCGACAGCATCGTGTGCTCGGCCGTGATCGACAGTCGCGCGATCGACGCCGGACGCACGCGGATCGGCACCACCTCTTCCAGCGCGAGCCCTGCCGCATTCGTCGTGCGTACTCTGAGCGATGTGGCACCTGGCTGCAGCGCCCGTACAATTCCTGCGCCTTCCACCACCGCCAGTTCCGGCGCGTCGCACACCCAGGTCGCCGTGAACTGCTTTACTTCACGGCCGCGTCGGTCGATGCCACGCACGTTCAGCGCTGCGACGGCGCCAATCTCGATGTCGAGCGCGTGGGGGTAGACATCCAGGCGCACGACCGAAATCGGACGCACCACCAGCCGCACTGACACCTGATCCGCCGTGTGACGCGGATCGTCGACACCGGCGTTGATCAGCACCTCACCAACGTCGTGCGTGCGAATCACCGACGTTGCGGCATCGAAATCGGCCAGCGCCGGCGTGCTGCTCCAGATCCGCACACCGTTACTCGAACGCAGCGCACCGTTCGGGTCTTTCACCCGCAGGACGACGTTTACGTCATCGCCAACTTCGACGGCCGCTTCACCGAGCGAAAGCTGAATTGCGCCAACCGGTGGCTCGAGCGCTTCCAGCTCGACGGAATCAGTCGCCTCGTCCACCGAGGCCGCGATACGCGCACTGCCGGGTCCGATTGCAAGCGCCGTTCCCGCCGAATCAACGTGTATCACCGACGGCGCACTCGATGTCCAGCGCACCGGCGGCGCGACGACAGCCGCACCGACGTCGTCGAAGGCATCCACGCGCAACGAGACTGCCGCGCCCAGCTCGAGCCGCGCCGGCACTGCATGCAACCGCAGACTCGAGATCGGTCTCCGCACGACGGTCACGTCGATCGAGCGGCGCACATTGCCGATCGAGACATCGACCACAACCAGACCCGGTGAGATGGCGCGGATGCGCCCCGGTGCATCGAGTTCGGCCACGGCAGGCGAGCGGCTGATCCAGACCAGATTCGTGTCGGGCCGCGTCACACCGTTCACATCCACCGCCATGACTTCCGGCTGCATCACATCGCCGACACGCATCGTGACGTTCGGCTTGTTCAGCGACAGCCGCGCAATTGGTGCCGCTTCAACACGAATGGTGGCATCGGCCCAGGCGCGGTGCACCGACGCCCGGATCACCGCCGAGCCCGGCTGCACGCCCGCCAGCGCGCCGGTCGCGGAGACAGTGATCACCGCCGGATCGCTCGAGCTCCACTCCACCGCAGCGCCGGGAAGCGACTGGCCGGTGTCGAGCGAGACCGACGCACGCAGCTCGAGCGCGCCACCAACGAATATAGTCGCACCCGGCGGCGAAATCGTCACGATGAAGGTGTCCGAGCCGGTCCCCACGCTCGGCGTCACAACGCCCGTGATGCGCGACGGCCCGGCGCGCTCGCGGCGAAGCGTCACTGCGGTCTCGGCCAGCTTCCGGCGTGAGATTCCGCCATCCATCGCCATGTTGGCGCCAAAGACTTCGTGCAGATCGTCCAGCGAGGGCCAGCGATCGGACGGACGCTTTTCCAGCATGCGCATTACGGCATTGGCCAGAAAAGCCGGACAGTCCGGTCGCAGATCACGCAACGGCGCGGCCGCCACCGTGCCGTGCGCCGCAACCAGTTGATACAGATCGCCGCCGAACGGTGCCTTGCCTGTCAGCAGCTGATACGCGGTTATGCCGAGTGAGTACTGATCGGACGGCGGGCCCAGTTCCATCCCGCTGAACTGTTCGGGGCTCATGTACACCGGCGTGCCGATGGACTGTCCGGACTGCGTCAGCCCTTCG